>NZ_CEVXFV010000053.1:0-26678 GCF_982396655.1 Cellulosilyticum sp.
AAATATAGTTGCTAAAATAGCTACATATTCCATGTGAGACCTCCTTATTATTTTTGTTTTCTCATGCTTTTAATTCTAGTTTATATTTAAGTTAGTAAAAAAGGAATAAAAAATACACCTTATTAAAGGTATTTCTATATGCATTATTAATTATTTTATCTCTATCTCAAAGCTTGTAGTAAGGGAATCTCCACTGTTGTAAGTAACACCACTGGCACTAAGAATAGAGTCAAAATAAAATTTAAGACGTGGTCTACTTTCTGTTGCATAGTCTTGTATCTTACCTGTGTAAGTCTCAAGCTTCTCTCCTGTACTTCTCATTCTGATAGCAAAACCATCTCCGTAGAATGTACCATCATAAAACTTGCTTGACGACAATAAAACACTGTCAGAAGTTGTTGTATTATCTGTAGCCCTACACATGTTCGTTACATTGTCACTTGTGTAATTAACAATATCCTTATAAATGCTAAAAAGCCCTCCGCCACACAATCTGTTAATTACAAAGTTGTCGACAAGGATATTGTAAGTATTTCTTATAGTCAGCTTTCCATTTTCAAAGTCAAGCACTTTGTATCTTTTCACTACATCAGTTGATGGTGTATCGCATCTATTTAACATAGATTCAACAAAAACAGTTAATCGATTAAATGTAGTTTTATCTATAGTTTCCGATGTCATGTCTACGACATTACCGTCAGCCAATACAATGACATTTTGCATTAACTCATCACCATGATATCCACCAATGAAGTCAGCCGTCCCAACCTCTTTCAGTGGCCCTTCTATATCACTTGTTTTAAAGATTTCAGTTTCGCCAACCCATAAATCAGTTAGTCTCCAAACTGATACATTAATACTTTCTTTAATGTAATTTTCTAGTGTATATGTTGCTTTTCCTAGTGTTATATACATCCTATTTCCTTCTTTATAAAAGCAACCACCAAACTTTACATCAACTTCTTCTTTTGAATAAGTTTCGTATTTTGAATAAACATTGACACCTTTTAGGCTATATGTTGTTGTTCCATTTACAAAGTTATCATAACTACCTTCAAGCACTTGTAAGTCAACATCTTCATTTGTATTTGTTACAACTACGAACATATATGCATCATTTACACCTGTCGTAACCTTTACGTTTCTGAATATATTAAATTCGGGTGTAAGTGTTATAGTTGACTTTAAAGCACCATCAATTGTTTGTGTCACTAAATCATCTGCTAATGTTGTGGCTGTAAAAATCTTAAAAACTGATGATGTAGTTGATGTTGACGACCTATTAATACTATACATTGTTGAAGGCTTTACTGGAATTATACACATCTTAGAGGTTGAACTTGTAATTATCTTGTAAGTACCACTACCACTAATGTAATAAGGAATATAATTACCATCAAATAAGTTTGGCCTATTTAACTGAACCTTTTCAAAGAATGTTGTTTTCTCTGGTGTAATTGTCCCATCTGCAACAGTACTTTGTGATGCTTCAATTGCCTCTTTCATTTCTTCCTTTGTAGCTAAGCCTGTTAAATCAGGTAACTCTGGGATTTGTTCAATAACTTCTTTCTTGGCAGTTGAAATAGCCTGTTGCATTGCAATAGAATTTACCTTATCATTCCATGTTTCTTTTTCCTGAGACGTTACATGGATATCTTCATTTGATTCATGTGTCCTATAGTCAGACTCTCCTTTTTCCCATCTATTATAGTCTTCTGCATACACAGTAGTTCCTTCTTGTACAATATTTCCATCCGAATCTTTTGATTCATTTATAAAAGTCTTCATTTTCTTCCTCCTTACTCTACCTTGTTCGCCCAGCTATTATTGCCCCTGCTCTTCCTACCCCTGCTATTGACAATGTGTATTCTTCAATACTTTCACTTGGCTTATCTCCTTCATCATCTCCGCTACTCTCCATTTCAAACTTACTTCTAATATGATAAAGAAACTCATCAAAACTAAGGAATTTACTATCTTTTGCAATACATACTTTACATTGATACGTACCAGAAACTGCTACTGCTTTTTTAGGAAGTACAACCCTACATAATCCTCTGGTAGGATATTCTTTTTCTGAATCAACCTCTATTATTTCTTTATTTGGTAACTGAATCTGAATAAATACATTTATTCCTTCTAAATTTAGTGGTATGCCATGATCCAATAAACAAAATTCTAATACGCAAGTATTAATATTATTAGAATTAAAATACATTATTTCATCTAGTTCTACACCGTAGATATCTAAATCCAATCGATACTTTTTTTCCATATCAATCATCCTTCTTCTTGCAGCACTAATGTTATATCAGTAAACTTTATTGCTACAATATTGCTTTTGTATTGCGTACTAATGTCCAAATTCAATGTGCTGTCACCGATTGATGCCAAACGCCCTGTATATTTCGTTTTTCTATCACCTATTGTCTGCACTAAAGTAAGCACATCACCGATTTTAAAATCCATTGTAGTTTCACTGCCACTTGTCTCATTTGCATACTTAAAAACTAAATATGTTCCTTTTTCTATACTTGTAACTGTCATCTTTTTAGCCCTCCGCGTTCTATTATTCTATATGCTGTTGTTTAACTACTGCCTCCGTTCTTTAAAATAATTTATAGTAAGGTTTCTCTTCTCTAAACAGCCAATACCTAAGATAATCATCTAAGATGATTGCTCCAATAGATAAGAAGAACCAAGCTATACTAAAATATAAGCTTATTTGTCCCATAAAATTAAATGGCATATTTGAATAATCCCAAATGTCAAGTTGTAGCCACAAGTTTAAAATTAATCCGCTTATAAGCTCTAGTATTGTTACTACTACTGCACCAATGACTGCTTGTACTATCATAGGTGTATCAAAAGTAAATACTTCATTAAGTAACCCTATAATTACAAAGCATAATCCACCTAACACACCCATAGTCCAGTGTGTATGCCCTCTGTACAAGATCTCTATAAACAAGTACAAAAAAGCACCTATACTAAACAAGCATAAGTGTTTAAATAGTATCGTATTCGATTTCAATACCTTCTACCTCCTCTGGTGTATTGCATTCATTAATTTTTATCTCAAGTTGCTGCTGCTTCTTTATTCTAGGAAGAACATAATCTGCAATCTGGAATGACAATGTACTTAACTCCTCATAAGTCCATTCTTCACACACGCCACCTGCCCTATTCCATGTAAGTTGCATTTTCATTCCTGTCTGTGCAGCTATAGAATATATCATAAGCATTTGTGTAAGCTGAGTCTGTTTTTCTTGCGTTACTGTATAATATTCACCATTTTTATTGTGTATTTCACTTAGCAAAGGGTGTTTCTCTAGCCATTGTGATAGTTGTTCTTTTGACTCTTTCACCTTTTTTGCTTTATAATCTTCAAGGCTATAATCTATTCTTGGTTCACTAAATATATGTGTTTTGGGATTATATTTCTTATACTTACTTGCTTGTTGATACTCTCCAATAGTAACTTGAATATCATCTTTTTTTACATCAAATGTTGATGCGGTTTTGATGATGTTATTATTTTCATCAACATTTATTATATATTTATTCATTGCAGTCTCCTATTTATTTGTAAAATATTGTAACAAATAATTATAAGTAAGTTTAGAACTATTCGAATGTGAAACGTATAATTCTACACTAGATTCAAATGGTATGTCTATATAATTGTTACTAATAGCCATTAGAGAATCAATCTTTTGTATACCATCAACTACTATTTTATACACTGGATTTGTTGCTGAATATGAACAAACACGTACCATTCCACCTTTTAAGTTTGTATAACTTTTTAGCAGTACGTAATCGGTCCCTGTTGTAATTGAAATCTTTTCGTATTGAACTTCTTTCCCTACAATATCCCCATTATTACATTTATTTAGTAGGGCATTAAGCTTCGCCATAGCTGTACCTGCTGTGATTGTGCCTCCTGTATCAGTAGTGGTACCTACCAAACTATCTATTATGTATGATAATTTTTGTGATAATACACCAGTTTTACTAGCAGTATTATTAGTATTTGTATTAGTTTCAAGTGCATCTACAAAATTAATAATTGCATTAAGTTTAGCTAAAGCTGTCCCTGCTGTAGAACTACCTCCTGTGTCAGAAGTTGAACCTAAAAGATTATTAATAATCTTTGTTACATCTGTTTGTAAAGCTGAAATATTTGTGTTACTTGTAGTACTGTTGCTTAATAAAGCGTTAAGCTTTGCCATAGTAGTACCTGTGGTTGCTGTTCCTCCAGTATCAGTAGTAGCCCCCATTCTATCAAGAATAGCTGAAATATCATTTTCATCAGCAACTCTTGTCCATCCTGTAGTATTTGCCATTAGCTTACACCTCCAAATATAGTCTCAATATTATCTGCAGTAACAACACTATGATACTTAGTAGGTGTGCCATTGACTAAACAAGAAAACTGTAATGCAGCTGTATCTGTAGCATACTTTTCAATTCTTAAATCTCCTACTGAAGATGGGTATCTATTATTTTCCTGAGATACATGAGCTAGCAATATGCTCTTTACTTTCATACTTCTTATGATAGATACAATAGATGTTTGTGCTGTATATCCTTCATTGATAGCACTAAAGTTATCATAATGAGTAACTGACTCATAATTTGTATTCATCATTGTATATAAAGCATTAATCTTATACTCTAAGATGTAACCAAACAAATTAAAATCTTGTGTTGTTGGAATACCATTATTTCCGTTAACAATAGCATTCCACCCTTCTTCCCAATCTTTATCTGTTACCTCTGCAAGACTTCCTTGTGATGCGAAACATTTAGCAAACAACTCTTGCAATGTCAAATCCTTCATCAAATCACCCAAATTAACCATCCTCCTTTAGTAAATTACTTCTTTAGCCATTTTACCTTCACTAAATCCTAGTGCTGTTTCATTTGTGTCTTTAAAACCGAAAAATTCAAGTGCGAATACATCAACTTTTAATGCTACACCAGCAGGTTTAATAAACAATAGAGCATTTTTCATCATTTCTAATTGTTCATCCTTAATATTTGCACCTATTTGTACAAACATTGTTGCTGGATATTCTTTTCTTTCCCAATAGTAGATATATTTCGGAGCATACATAAGCTTACATGCTTCGCAAAATTGTGGGAATGTACAATTACTTACATTTTTAAGAGCCTTCCACTTAAGAAAAAGCTTGTATCTTTCATCTGTCATTTCAATACTGGGAATACCTGCATGTTTCCATGCTGTATTTCTTGACATTACTACTATGTCACCTATCCCATCCAACTGCTTACCTATACTTGTATCAAACCACCTCTCTGTATTAAGCTCATCGAACACTTCTTTTAACTGATTTAATTCTTCGTTGAATGCATTTAGTAATGCATCCATATAGAAATGTCCTCTAAATTGTTCTGGTATTCCGTCTTTAAGATCCACTTAGTACCACCTCTATTCTGTCTGTAGAGATTGATACCTTTTCCCTTGGACCTACATCTATATTATCTAAATTATAGTCTACTGGTTCGGTGTCACTTATTGCTGCTCTTATTTCTATGTATTTCACTCCTGTTATATTTTTGTATATATCAACAAGTAATGTTTGCAAGTAAATATTTTCACCTACACTAGTATTGATACTACTAATTATTGAATCCTTTACAATACTTACATAGTTTGGCTGTATAGCATTACCATCCCTTGTAAGAGTTACTTTCAACCAAGTATTTAGGCTTGTCGGCCTATTAAATCGTATTTTATGAGTATTACCATAATCGTCTAGTATTGAAACCTCTTCATTTCCGTATGTTTGAATACCTGTGGCCTTTTTGTTATAGATACATTTCGCTATTGTAGAGGCACTTCCACCCTCTGCAACAATTTCTATACTGTGTGGAGGTCTACCATATTCATCTTCTACATTAGTGTCATTCTCATACGCTATAAGAGCTGTAATATCCTCTACATTCTCAGTGATTTCAGCAACAATACTTTCAATCATATTGCTTGAATGCAAAAATATGCGTTTCAAATAAGAATGTCTTGCCTCAATATCTGTTTCTTCATCACGGCCAAGAATAGGATCTGTTTCATTTGTAACAGATTGTAATCCTGCAACTAATGTTGTTATTTCTGTAATTGTATTAAATGGCAACAAGACCTGACCATAATCTTCACTTTCAAAAGTAATATTAGCTGATACGCTTGTAACGACAATATTATCACTTGTAACCATAGTATGGCTGCTATGCTTAGATTTTGATGTAAGCGTTATACATAAATTATTTAAATCTAGCACCTTGTCAATTGTAGCATACTCTATTTCATCATACAGTGCTTGTAATGTTACTACTGGATCACTACTAACACCTATAGTAGAGAATAGTGTACCATTTATCTCCACACTATAAGTAGCTCCTATATCTGAAATAATTCCAAAAGTTATACTTAAGAAATTTTCTCTACTTATCGTTTGATTTTTAGAACATATAAAACTTTTAACAGGTTGTGTAGTAGACTTTAACATAGCGCCGTATGGTATAAGCGTACCATCACTTCCAGTGCATTTTATATTATATTTAGTCTTTGTACGACATAACCTTGTAACTCCACCTAACTGCATAGCATTATCTAAATTTATTCCGGATGCACTAGAAGGATACTGGCTATAGTATGTATCTTGCGCTAATTCCCATAAGGCTGCTATTTCATCACTAAAACTAGTAATTAGCACGTTTAATGCACTTTGAGGATTGATAGAAGGGTCTATTCCCCAACTATCTTTTAATCTAGTACATATATCTGATTTAATTACATCAAGCCTTTTCAACATAAATCCATTTTCTGTTACGCCATAGTTACTCATGCATCTTTACCTCCTCTTCTAAAATTTCACCACTTTTAAGTGTTACTTTGTATGATACATATAACTTTCTTGTGACATTACTAACATCAACCTTAATAGCATCTACATTCTTAACTTTATCTACTAATAAAATTTGCTCTGTAAACAATCTTTCTATAGTTCTTAAGTCATATCCTTTAACAAATATACTTTCATAATATGGTACACCATACGAGGTATTAAAACGCCATTCACCTAAGAACCATCTTAGTCTTATAGCTATTGCTTGTGATACGCTTTCTGTCAGCACAATATCACCATCTAATATCATTAAATCTCCTCCACCATCTAATAGCACATCAAACATTTTTAACCCTCCCTACTATTTCATAATACTTGTAGAGCCACCTTCGCTATCCGTATGAATATGTTGTCCAACGTCTATTCCAGCTACATTACATGCTTCAATTTCAGCATTATCAGCTTTAAGTTGTTCAGTATTAATACTTTTGCAAGTACCAGATCCGGAGGCTTCCATAGCACCATCTATACGCAAATTGCCTTTGATTTCTATAACAGGCGTTTCAATACATATTTTTTCTTTCTGCATACTTAAAAAGCTATTATTGTTTTTCAAAACAATAGCATTTTCATCATTAGCCTTTTTAATAGCATCATTTGAGCTTTTGAAAAGACCTGGTATAGCAATAGCATTTGTTAAATCGTGGTGTAATTCACTTGATGACCCACCATGCATAAAATAATCAAGTTCTTGCTCACTAAATACTAATAGGCACCCATCACCACTTCTTACAGGGAATGCTATTACGATATTAGATGTTTGAGGTATTATAACTGGTACGTCTGAAATAGCTGGATATGCCATTTCTTCACCTGCTGGTGTCTTAAAGCAACCTATTGGTTGTACCACTGCCTTACATGTTGAAGGGTCAAAGCTTTGAATAGTACCTGGTAATGCTGTATGTACTCCATTAACTGTGTTTTGTATTTTATTTTCTATTTCTTCAACTAATCTTTGATTCATTGTACACTTACCTCCATTAATTCAGCTGTACATGTCCAATCACCAGAAATATTGTCACCACTGATTTTTATAGAGTCTACACGATAATACCCTGTAGCTATTTTAGACTCCAATCTTACAAAGTCATTTACTCCTATCGCTAAGTTCATAAAGTATCTTACTTCCCATCCCTTTTGTGACTTCTTTTTTGTAGTTTTTTTTGTTGTTTTAGTAGAGCTATTGTTTTTACTATTTTCTTCAGAAGTGCTATCCGTTTTCTCTTCATCACTTTTCACAATTCTTTTAGGCGTATCAAGAAGCCCTGTTTCAGCACTTAGTACGTATACTCTATTACTTATAGCCTGATTATGACTTTTAACCTGTAATACTCCATTTTGTAATGTCCACGTTAAATTAGATGACTTGCATACTTTATTTAATGCAGCCTTTGCTTGACCAACGAATGTATATCCATTTAGTAAATCTTTAAACGTAATTTTAGGCGCAAACACTAAACTTACACCCATTTTATTTGCAATGTCATCAATTACCTTCTTTGTATTAATTACACCTGCATAAGAAAGTGATATATATGTATCTCTTATTTCTACAAGCCCGTCAACTACAGATATTTCAGTCTGCATATCTGCTCCATCTATAGAAGATGATGCCTCTGTTACATTACCACAAAATGCTAGCGCTAGGTTATTACCATATCCAGCGCTGAGAACAACTGTACAATCCTTATTTTCTAGCATATCCCTATGCTCTTTAGATAAATTCCATACGGTTATCTTAGCCTCATTCTGTGTAGTTGTATCTGCCTTATCAAGGCTAAATGAAATTCTTAGAGGATATTCACCGTCTCCTATTTCAAAAGCATTATTTTTACCTTTAGTACCTATCATCAATCTATATTGTCTATCAAAGTTGTCCATTATCCTCACCATCCTTTAGATCTTCAATAGGGATAAAGATAAATACTGCATGTTCATTAATAAAGTCATCTCTTCCCACGGTTTCTTTGTCACTTAAGCAACCGAAAACACCATTAGGAAGCGTACTCCTATTACAGAAATATGTAAGTGGAAAGTTAGGTACTATTTTTATGCCTGCTACTATTGGCGTTTCATCTGTCTCATACAGGCCCCATGACCAATAATCACCTGTGGCATTGTATGTAAAACGCATTAAATATTCTTTACTGTCCAATACCACACGACAAAAACTGTCGTTGTGGTTTGGTGCTTGTATGTACGTTGTCATATTACGCCTCCTAATTAAAAAAGACCTGCTGTCGAAGCAAGGCCATATAATATACTTCCATTCTTTTTAGATTCTCCATCGCTGTTACTACTACTTCCTTTAGAAGAGCTACTACTAGATGATTTACTATTACTTGAACTTGATGCTATACCTTTACTTTTACCTGTAGTAGCTGTTCCTGCATTAGTAGCACTTCTCCCGGCTCTTATATATGAATCTGGAATAGTAGTTGTCTTTGTTGATGTCTTTCTTATTTCTTTAAGTGTAATTGGTATTTCTAGGGCATATCCAGTATCTACACTTCTTGCAAATGAAATGCTTGTTATACAAAAATTTTCGTATACATAGTCATTCGCAAAAAATGTTACTGGTATTCTTTCAGCATATAGCTCAAATAACTTGTCTTGTATTTCTTCAATCCTACTAGATGTATCCCCAAAGCGTTGCTTCCACGTTACAGGTGTATTGCTAAGCGCTACAACAATGCTAATCATACGAGGTTTTAGAATAATTGTGTCATTTACGTTGTATCCATCTTCGACCGGATACTCTGGGGCATCTGCTTCCAGCGAATCATTAATATCAATTAAGGCATCAAACTCTATGCCATTAATACTGCAAGGCTTCTTAGTTCTCACATCTACACCCCCTATGAATTTGCTAAACTACGTCTAAGAGAAGATGTAACATCTTCACCGCTCTTAGATATTGCATTTGATGCACGTTGTTGATCGTATGGATTTCCACCATTAAAATTATTTGTTATTGTATTGCTTTGGTTAATACTTCTACTAACACCTCCAATACCTGCCGCGGCTTTAGTGGCTGAACTTACAGATAAGTCGACGCTACCACCCATACCTAGTAGATCTTTTATAAATCCTACTGCTCCTGTTACCTTTTCTTTAATAGCTTCATACATACCAAATATTTTTTGCTTAATAGCATCTATACTTGTCCCTATAAATGACTTGATTCCTTCCCAAATTATAGAACACGTATCTTTTATACTTCCCCATATAGCTGAAAAGATACTTTTAACTGCCTCCCATGCGCCTTCCCAATCTCCTGTAAAAACTGATACCAGGAAATCTAGCACGCCTTTAAGTATCTGTAAAAAGTACTCAAACTGCTGTCCGATGTACTGGAAGAATAGTTGAAATGACAACATTATCGTTTCTCCCCAGGTGTCCCAAAACTCTTGGAGATCTCCAAAGATAGCTGTAGCTATTGTTGATATACCATCCCATAATGTAGAAAGAACCATTGATATTATTTTCCACGCCGATAAAAGTATACCCTTTATAGTACCAGCATTATTAGAAAAGAATGATTTGAGGCCTCCCCATACAGTTGAAGCAACAGACTTTATTTTTCCCCATGTATTTGACAAGAATGTTGATATCGTTTTCCAGGCTGACTTTATAGTATCACGTACCTTTTCTGTATCTATACCAGCCTTTTCAAGCAATGTTCCAATTACAGAATCATTACCTTGCATAAAATTGATAAAATCATCTATAACAAGGAATATCAGTGCGACAATAGCAATGATACCTAACAATTTTAATTTAGCTATCATTGCAGCCTTACCAACACTTCCCCATGCACTAGCAAATAATTTAACTTGCTTTATGATTTTCATTATAGATAAAGTCGAGACTAATGCTGAAATTGCAATAGTTACTAACTTTATTGTATTTTCTGTGCCACCTAGCTTATCAACTATTGTTTTTAATACATTAACCGTCTTTGTAGCAATATTACTTACAGTTCGTATTATATTTTCAATAGTAGGCTTCATTTTTGAAATACTTAAAGTAGCTTTTTGCACTACTGTATTAAGTACTTTTAAAACTTTTACAGCAGGTTCAAGGAATGTTTTACCTGCCTCTGCCTTTAAATCAGTTACAGATTGTTTTAAGTTACCTAATTGGTTAGTCCATGTATCAGACTCCCTAGCTGCTTGTCCTAAAGCCCCAGATGCTTTATTTGCATCCTCTACCATCTGTAAAAGGGTTAATTGCTTCTGATCTTCCGCTAAGTCTTTGAATGATTTACCATATAATTTATTAGCCGCTGCATTTCTAGTAGTTTCTGTACAAGATAATCCAAGAGCTGCATCATTTTCAAAATTTCCCTTCAAAAAAGACTGCAAACTATCCGTTACTTCTTCCATAGACCTATCATAGAATGCTGCTGAGTCTGCTACTGCCTTCATTGACCTATTAGCAAGGTTTAATGCCTCTACTTCTTCCATACCTGTAGTTTTAGCAAATGCTGCTATCTGTGTGAAGCTTCCCTTCATCCTGTTTACTAAAATACCTGTATTATCAGCTATACCTTGTAGTTGTTCTGATGCATCATTCTCTAATTCACCAAATACTTGTGTGAATTGCGACTTCAAAGCCTCTGCGTCTGCTGCCGCTTCTGCTAAATTAGATAATCCAGATATAGAGAATCCTATCCCTATTGCCCCTAACACCTTCGAGGCCATACTCTTAATGCCATTAATGCTACTTTCAACTGCGTTTTCTGACTTTCCATCTATATTGAAGCCTACTGCAATGGCTAATTCTCTAAGCGTCAATGCTTCGCCCCCTCTCTAAACTCATTAGCTTTAGCCTCTTCTATATCTGAGTTCATCTGGTGCAAAGCATAAAGCTTAAGAGCTTCATCTAAGGTATAGCAAGTTTTAAGCTCATACATACTACAAAGCTTTTCTTTTATAAGTATGTACATTCTAAGTTCTAACTCTGTAAAACTCTCTGTGTTAAATCTACCGTACTTTTCAATGTTGTTGTTGCTTTCTCCAATACTCCTTTTTGGATTCCAAATTGGCTTGCTACTTTCGTAAAAAAACCAGCATAATTCAATTTAATTACCTCAAAGGCAAGCACAAACATATCTTGTGTATCTCCTGTAAAGATTTCATTTGCTGTATCTTCATCAAGTCGTACTGCCTGTTGATTTGGTACCTCCACCGTAATATTCCCGCCTAACAATAGCTTCTTAAGCATATCCTCTAATTTATCACCGCTTAACGCTGAAAAGGATGATGCGATTAGTGGCGCTGCTTTATCAAGATCAGTATCTAATGCATTACCATTTTGATTAATCATTGGTGCTAATGATGCAAGCATTGGTGTTACAAGCGAAATTAATTGTCCACTCATATTAGCTGCTTTAAATGCTGGGAATGGGAAAATATAAAAAGTATTGTTATTTACCTGTACTTGTTTAGGTTCTAATTGTTTCATGATAATCCTCCTAATCATAAATTGTCTTATCTAATTTCCACTGGCATGTAGTTTCACATGTGCTACATTTACCAGGTTCTTTTCCATATTTGTACTTACAGTTAATACACTGCTTACATATTTTTTTCATTTTGCATCTATTACATCTCACTTTCCTCACCTTCTTTGGAATTATAAAAGCCATGTCAATTTGACACGGCTTTAATTTTCAAGACTTCCAGATGCACATTCAATTGTCCATTCAACATCTCCTGCTTCTTTACCTCTATTAAATGACATAGGTTTTGTTACCCACGCCTGCTCTGCTGAAAATGTTGTTTCCCCTTTTAAGTCCTTTACGAGTACCGGGAATATCGCATCACCTGTTGCTTTATCTCTCTTGTATTCCCCTTGTAAAAATGAATTTGTAGGGGAATTTTGGGAAACTGTAATCTTTACAGTAAATCTCTCATCAGGATCCATTGAACGTGTGACTTCTCCGTCACAACCAACCTTTGATGATGTACCATTTCCCATTGGTTCAATACTTAAAAAGCTATCTTCTGCATATCCAGTTACAATATGGCTTCCAAGCGCCATAGTTACCTGCTTAGGGCTATATGTATTTACTGCCATGGTATCCCTCCTTAATTAACTAATGTTCCTTTAATTTCTACTACGTGAATCGCCCCTGCTAAACGTGCTGTGAATTTACATCCCTCTAACTTACGTGATGCACGCTGTGAAGCTGTAATGCTAGATGCCTTAGGCACTGTTACCGTGTATCCTGGTATCTCTTTATTGTCCTCATCATACTGTGTTTCAGCAATTCCACCAGCTGTTTGCCCTGTTTTAAGACTTGCAACTATCTGATTTTCTACAAGAGAAATACCTTTATCTGTATATGGTACTTTAGGATTTGTAACAAATAAGTTGAATATCCTTACTTGCATATCATTTTGCAACCAATCCCTAAAGCGAATTGTATCAATCCACTCCCCAGCATACACCTTACCAGGTCTTGTAATATTCTTTCCAGCGACTGTTGTATAATGATTACCACCATTGCTTTCAATCGTATTAACATCTGCTGTACTTAGCCTTGATGGATTTACTCCTGATAGGGACTTAAAGGACCACGTCTCACTCCCACTATCATAATTCAATGATTTTGCTACCCATGCCACATGTAAGTAATTATTTGCTGCTGGTACATTTTCTGATAATTGGCTTGTTGTTTCTCTACCAAATATCCAAAATGTCCTATAGAATTCTTTTACATTAAACCCTGGATCAACTGCAAGGCTTGTAAAGGCAAATACTTTGTTTTGTGCCTCAGTCCATTCTGCAATCTTTTCATATTCACTGGTCTCAATACCTGCAGGACAAATTACATACCACCCATTTATACCAAGTGCCCTATTAAGTGTTTTCTCAACACTCTCTAAATCACTTGTTTCTTCATCTTGCTGTTGTACCGCAATATAAACCTTATTAGGCTTAGGCGATTGGCTAAATGCAATTCTTGCTGCAATTCCTATTGGGTCTGCATTGTTTCCAGTAGCTATCCATCCTGCCTCTGTAACCTCAGTTAAGCTAGAGTATGCAGCCACTTCATTAGGTGCTTCTTGTGGTGCTACTTTAGGTGCTGGTCCTACAATAAGCATATAATCGAAAGACGTACTATCTATTACTGGACTTTCAATTGAAATGTCTACTTGTACAATTGAGTTTAAACCACTCATTCTTTTTCCTCCTTTATTTCTACTTCTTCAAAATACCCGGCTTTAGAACCAATTAAATCGTCATTACCACCGCCACTAGGTGTCTTTGTATTGGTGTTATATGCTCCATAGAATCCCATTGTAAACGTTACATTAAGCTCAATCATTGCACGATATTCATACCTGCCATCTTGTAGGACTGACGATATGTCGTTGACTGGGCCATTTAAAAGCATACATATATCTAATCTCTCTTGCTCATCAATAGAAAAAGGTGATTGCATGTAGGCTACAAACATTGTAAGGTCATTTACAGCACTATTACTTTGTGCTATAACCATATTGTTTTCGCCAAGTATACTCTCACCTTTTGTATATAAATTAATTTCAATTGGTAACATGCAATTATACGTTGATGAATGTTCTCCATCAATTTCACCCTCTATATCCATGTTTCCAATTTTTACTGTGCCTGCTTTAATAGTGACTAAAGGATATTTGGGCTTTGCCATATATTCTTCAGCCCATACAACTGTTGCTCCTGTAAAGTACTTGGCAACAAGATCATAAATATTCTCTTTAAGTTCCTGAATTGTCATTTTATTCACCAACTTCGTTACTTGATACTTCTACAAATTGGCTTTCACAATGAGATAGCATCGTATGGTCCCATGTTACGCTAGAAGAACATTCGTACCATTTACCATAGTATAAAATTCTGTCTCCAACAATGCTCTTGTCATTATCAGTAGCAATTAACTGTTCATCACCATACGCCTTAAGATGTTTAATATTTCGTTTTCCTTCCGGCAATAATGCTATCTCATTGGGACTTAATGGCTGTACATTCAATAATGTCTCCATATCTGTATAAGGATGTGAAACATGTCCACGTACTACTTGTTGTTCTCCAAATCTCCTGAGCTTATATGGTTTTCTAAACAGGTTCATCATTTATCCCCCTTTCCCTTAACGACAAAGTTTACTGATTGTCTCATATTCCCAGTGTCAATAAGTGGTGTTGCAGAGCCTTTTTTCTCTACAGTACTAGGTGCATTAGCTGTAAATGAACCCGTTACAATTTTGTCTTGTACTAACCCTTTCATGAATACGCCTATTTTATGTAATGTGACTTCTGCGGATTGACCTTTTACAAATAGTTCTTTCTGTTGCTTAAGAAACTCATTTATAATTGATTCATTTCCATCAACAGCCTCCCTCATGAAAGGTCTGCTCGGTGAATTAACTGTACCTAGTTCATTCCACATAGCAATATCAAGTATATCTGTACCATCCTCTTCAAATGCTTTGCCACCCTCAAATCCTATCTTCACATTAAGCTTTTGAAGTTTCTTAAGCTCTTGCTGAAATCTCTTGCCTTCTGGAGTAAGTGTATCTTTTACAGACAAGTTTCTTCACCTCCGCATACCATTGGCATAATACACATATTCCTTAATGATAAATACTGGGAACCATACTGCGTAAGCATATATTCAGAATCTGTATCAGTACTGCTTGTAGAAGTGTTACTAAAACTTACTGACGTACTTCCTTCTGTATAACTTGATATACCAAATGCGGCTCCAAGAGTATTCCCTTCAGAGCCGACCATGTTTAGTTTCATTTTATGGGCTGCAATTAATACTACAGCCCTGCTATACATCTTACCAAATTTCTTCTTACTAATAAGTGGCTTAACAAAATCAATCCACATAAGAACTTCATCATCTTCTACTTTTGAAAATTCTTTTGCAAGTAATCTAAATATAGTAAGTGGGTCCATAATTAACCCCCATTAAATAGCTTCTACAATTGCAATTAACTTAGCTGAAAGAGTTTCTCTTGTATCTTCTGGTAAAACTTCAACGCCCATTTTTTCTGCCAGAGCGTCTAATTCTTCACGTTTCATTTTCTTAATAGAAGCTGCTGTTTGAACTTTATCTTCTTCTGTGATATCAGGTGCATCTACTTCTAATTTCAATTCACCTTTTGAAATCATTCTCTTTACTTCTGGATTTTTTGAGTACTTGTTATCAACTACCTCTGTTCTACCAGGCAAGATTGTTGTTAATCCTACGCCAATAATCCTCTGTGTTTTATTAGTTACTTTCACTTTAATCACCCCTAAATATTTTTAACAATTAATAATGATAATGGATAATAGATAATTGCACCTGCTGAACGTGCTTCACAAGGTACAATCATTTCAAGATTTTGTGTTTGTAATGGATGTTGGATAAAATCCATTGGTGTTTCAATAGAGAATTTCTCTGGATCATTCTTGTATAAGACTCCTGCATTTACACCATATGGATTTGTATTTTCAGAATCAGCCATTAGCTCAGGCACTGGATAAATAGTTAATGGTGTTGGATTCTCTTTTGTTCGGTATGGCGCATTCTCAAGAATGTATGTGAGCACTGTCTTATCTGTATCAGGTAAACGTCTTTGAGAAATATCAATGTAGACGTCAGAAGGAAGGGCAAGTGTATCGGCTCTCTCAACATTCATTGTGAGCTTAGCTTGGTACATATACATGGCTCTAACATCTGCCAGAATTTCATCTGCTGTTTTATCCTTCCATGCTACGCTACCTGCTGCACCTTCTTCTAATACTAAGATTGGAATATCTGTATTTTCTGATAAGATACCAAGCATATTGTTTTCAGCATCCCCGGCAAAAGCAATAGCATTTTGTTGTCTTTTAATTGCATAATGTGCTGAGTCAGCTTTTCTAGTATCAAGAGATTTCCCACTGTAAAGTGATGCTCTCATTTCCTGTACAGAGTAACCGTAGCTATCTCCAATTGATTTAATATAGCTTGTAGAAGGCTTACCTTTTACGTCTGCTCTTGGAAGGTCTGTTGCATAATTAGAAATAATCTTTGCAAGACCTGTTTTTTCATAGCTGTACCATGTAATGCTTTCAGCACCTTCATTTACTTCATGTGTTTGAGGGAAGATTGAAAATGAACTTAACTCTGGGTAAAGTCTGTCATAACTATGTGCTTTAACATAGTCAAGTTCTCTTGCAAAGAATACAGAAGCATCCTCTGCTGAATCAAAGTGAAGTCCTCTTACATTGGGTGCATTCACCATGCCTGCTGCTAAGTTTGAATTTCTAAGTGCTGTTAAATCTGCTGGATCATATCCTGTACTTGGTTGTTGTGGATTGTATTTAATAGCCATATGTTATTTACCTCCTATTTACCGATTTCTACAACTGCAATACCATCACTTACTGCAGTAATGAATTTTACTTTTGTTAATGCAAGCTTACTTTCAGTAGTTGTATCTGCTGCTGTAGTAAAGAATCCTACTTCATCTCCAGAAAGAACTAAATTAGCAGATACACCATAACCTACGTCCTTCGCATTTTTTGAAACCTTTACCCATACTTTACCTTGATTCATAACTTCTAATGTAGCGCCTTTTTGAATAATAACTTTTCCATCCTTCTCCATTTCATGTGAAAATGAATTAAGTGTTACGCCTTCAAATGTTGCTTCTGTAGAACCTGATGTAGGTACTACAATTTCTGTTCCTTTTGATGTTCCTTGTACAACACCAATACCTAAGCTAACTCCTGCTGAACCAGTAATTCTACTGTTTACTGTGTGTGGTGATAAATCATAAATGCCGCCTGGTACACCGCTCGGTGTTTCATATCCATAATTAGTATTCATAGACATTATTGTTCTCCCCCTCTGTTAATCATTTCTTGACGTTTTTGAGCTGCCATACTTTTGTTTTGTCCTGGTACATTGTCTTTTCCATCTGCATTAACCATCTGGCGCTTTTGCTCAGTAGTTGAGCGCATCTTTGACACCTTAGCCTTAGCCATTGCATACATGCCATTAATGGTATCTTCATTAATTCCATCAAGTCTGATACCAGGCTCAACTTTTTGAATGATTGCTTTTTTACCTGTAGAAATAGATTGTCCTTCTAGGTTTAACCCAAGTTTTTCACCAATTCTGCACATCTCAAGCTTAGCTGATACCAGCTTATCGATTGAATCCATATTAACTGGCTTTTCTACCTCTTCATCGCACTTTTTGCTATCTTCATTATTTGATTCTTGCTGAGTTACATCTTCTTCCTTTTCATCTGCTGGTAAAACATCATTATTACCATCTACTGCTGTTTCAGTAGGTACTAAGTTAAGAAGCATATTAATATACTCTTTTAACTTTTCAGGATCAGTTTCATTAGCCATTGTCTCTTTGATTTGTTCAGCTGTAAGAGCTGTGTCTTCTGCTACTTCTTCACCACCTCCTACTTCTTCAACAGTTACTTCGCCACTTTCGATAAGTTCTTGTGGAATCGTAACTGCTACATCTCCATCGGCTCTAGCTTGTTTGTTAAAGTCGATAATTGCTTGTGCTAACTGCTTTCTTGTTAATACCATGTTCCCTTCTCCTTTCTCTTCTTTACCATCAATATTGAGCCTTGCCTTTTCTCCTGCCCTAGCTGCTCCTACTAAGGCAAGATGATTAATCCTTATGTTTCTTTGGATTGCGTCATAATGTTGTCCATTCCACTCGCCAGGAGTCTCATCAGTATCCAGTGAATAACCAAGAGATAACTCTCTTAATCCACACTCTTTAAGCACATCAGTTTCATGAATAACAACTTTTGCTCTAACATTGTCACCCTCTTGGTACCCATCACTAAGAATCGTACCAATTGTCTCATGTCCAACATTATCTTTTGTTACTAGCCCTGCATCATGTGTTACTATAATGGGTTTGCCTTGATAAGAACTAAGGCTATCATGGTTAAATACTTCTTCTGGTAATCTTAATTCTCTTCTAAGCGTTCCATCAGGATTTGTATATTCAAATATGCCTACCCTTGTAACAATAGGTTCATCAATCAAGTAACCTTCTGCAGTAAAGAATGTCTTATCAACCGCAATGCTATCTGTTCTTTGTACTTGTTTACCTAATAGCAATTACTTGTCCTCCTTTCACTTAAGTTTCCTTTGTATAGACATAATGTCTTTTATAAGAGATGTTTTACTACCTATGCTAACAAGATTTTTAGCAGCTTCTTCTTCTGAGGCATTCCCAAACGATATACCACTTTTACCGCTCTTATAGTAATTAGTAGCTTTTATTTCAGCTATCTTTTTTAGTTCATTAAGATTTAATTCTTCTAGCTGCTTTCTCGTATAATGTTTGTCTACTGCAATTACCTTATTTGCATTCGGTTGCTCAACACTCTTGCTACCTTTAACTGTATATTTAGAGAATGATTCTTCGTTATTTAATACTACATTTGTAAAAATATTCTTATCATCGGGCTCTTTCCTGTTCTTCTTCTCATTTCTCTTTCTTTTGCTAGTACCATTAATCTTATGCGGAGTGTTTGGAGTAACACTATTGTTAATTGAGCGTTCTTTTGTCTCCTTCTGTATTGGTAAATTAATACCTTCTAGATTAAATTTTGGAATAGCAATACACCTGCACTGATAATCTTCACTAGGGTGGCATCTTCTTCCTGTCCTTTCATCTACTACAGGAGGATCATCCCATCTGCAAGTTTTACCTTCCAAATGTCTGTGGCTATCTCTAACTCTAGAATCTCTAGAAGTCGACCAAGTATACTCATCAACTCCAGCTTCCTGTTGTTGCTTTTTTGCTAATTGTGCATTAAGCTTTCCAAGCTGATCTCTTGCAATCAATCGTGCATGCCGTTTACTCATGCCATAAGCTGCTTGAATTTGTTTGGTGATATCTGTAACAGTACTGCCGCTTTTGAATCCTTCAGTTACAATTTTCTGCATATCTGAAAGAGATTCTTTGGGCACTGTAACTATTAGATTTATATTGTCTTGAATCCATATATCAAGTGTTTGTTTATAGAATTCACCCAAATAATAATCCTCCAAAATATCTATACCAAGCGTCGCCTTACACATTTTCTTCCATTCATTAATGGAAAGTTCCCTAGTCATATGTGCAAGAGATTCAAGCTTTCTTCTAAGCCCAAAGGACTTATCCTTACTTTGAATTTCTGTACTCATACGCTTAAATATATTATCAATAAGTTCCTGAATCTCATCCCCATCTGCATGATGTTTCTTAATCCTTTGTATTCTATGCTGAGCTATTAGTGCCTTTTTTAATTCTTCTATATACTTAATCAACATTTTCTTATACATTGACATATAACCGTCAACCAAACGTATGTATTCGCGCTCTATTGACTCGGGATATCTTGATCTGTACTTACTGTTAAGCTTTTCATGTCCATAGAACTTATTTTTAACTTTATTTTTAAGATACTCACTCATATATTCATCCATAGCACCATCCCCTTTAATGGCATAAAAAAAGTACTCTTAACGAGTACTCTATTATCCTGCTGTAAGTTTGTTTACAAGATGTTCAATTGATAGCAAGAAAGGATAAAACATTTCATCCTCATCTAAATCTTCAGGTGCTACGAATCTAGGATTAAACATCTCCTCATTATCTGTTTGAGGTTCACCTTGATATTCTGTTGCCAGGTATAATTGAACCGGCCCATCATAATCCTGTGGAACTTCCATAATCCCAATTGGTACTAATCCTTTTGGAGTAATATTGAATTCCTCTTTTGTTTCTCTAACTGCTGCTTCTAAAGGTGTCTCTCCTGGTTCAATGTGCCCACCAGGACCACATATCTGTCCATTATCTCGGTTACCTACAAGAATTTTACCATCATTCACTATAAGAACAGCTGAAGCTATTAACTCTTTTGAATCATCTTTTCTAAGTAATAAGTCTAATTGACTGCCTTTACTTTCTTCAAAAGTGTTCTCTTCTTCAATGTCATATTCATCAAGTATATCTTCAATTTCATACTCACCAGTCTTTGCAAGTGCGTTTCTTACTTCTGTTGGATCAACAGCTTGCATATCCACATATACTTGTGTAGCCTGTGCTCTTTTTAGTGCGCCATCTGCTTTTTGATTATCGAGTTCAGCCTGCTCTTTTTCACTTAGGCTCCATAATGGCATGAACTTTAGTTTAAATACTGGCTTTTCTTTAATCTCTCTTGTATTTACTGCAATAGAGCAAATAATATTGAGTAGCCTTTTGTAATTTCCTTTTACTGATTTTCTTTGAATCCTCTCTACGTAATTGTAGTAGTTTTCTAAGTCACTTTCTCCAGTCGCATTCATTCCTGCCGGTGCACGTCCAAACAGAATTGTTTGAGGAATGTTAGTTATAGCTGAGAGCATATTGCAAGAAACATCAACAATATCTTTTACACCACTCAATGAGAATGTAGAATACGAATAATCCTCACCATCTGCATCTATAGCAATAGTATTTAATAAACCTTTTGCCATATCTATAACTTGAAGCCTTTTAAGAACCATGTCTTCTCCAGCCTCTGTTGACAACATACCAGCTAATCCTTTAATCTTTTGTACTGCTTGCACTGCTCGTTCAAGAAGCTTGTCTGCATTTCCGTGAGATGTTGATGTTCTTCTTAATTCTTTTTTTATACGCACATACTCCGGCACACCCCAAAAACGATAATTTTCATTTGAACATTGTTCTGGCAACTTACCATTTTTGAATACAAGGCATCTACTCTTGTGAACTTTGAATCTGCCATATACACTGCTAACTATGTAATACTCTGGTTCACCTATTGTATAGTCATCTGAAATAACTCCTCGATAAAGCGAAGTATACTCTGGTTGAACTATTGAGCGCTCATAGACACGTATTTCATCAATGCTTTTTGCCTTTTTGATATTAAGTGGATCTTCTAATTTCCCACCATCATCTATTAGCATAACAGCTAATGCACCACCATATAGTCTTGACCATATTAGTGCCTGGATAAACTGCTCATCTACATTTAGATTGTCTAATTTATTCTCAATGTAGTCTGCTGTTTCTGCATCTGCTATAGCTGACAAGTCAATTCCTCTCTTAAGCGCCTCCTCTGCAGGAGCATCAATAATCTTGCAAAATAGACCATTTTGCTCATATATTGTCGTTAACTGTGTATCCATAATTGCTGGGTCTGCATTATATACATATGCTTCACTTGAATCTCTTCCTGTGCCATATTTGTTTAAAAGGTTTACGTACCCACCATCAAAATTAAAACGCTTAGCGTGTTCTTCTATTGAGTTTTCCTCATTCTCCATATTCTCACCTCACTTTCTGTTAAGTTAGACTTGATAGGTCAAATGTAGATTCCATGTCATTCTCTAATGCATATCTTGTTGCATCTATTGTATGGTTATCCTTGTCAACTAGTTTTGAACGTACATTACCATCTTTATCTACCTGATAGTCTATATTTTCAAACTCTCTTGCTACATTAGGTGTTCTTACTGGGTCTATTACTATTTCTTCTAACCCATCTAGCCATGTCTCACCATACTCTACACTTCCTGGTCCCTTTTTAGCACCAGTAAACATACAACCATTGTCATTTAATTCAGCAATACTCTTAGGTTCTGCACTATCTGCAATAGTCAACTTTGTATTGTAGCCTTTACTCTTTATCCATTCTGCTAATTCTCTATTAAACTTCTTAACGCCATAAAACTCATCCATAAAGAATATTCTTCTTCTAGTCTTATCATAGTGAAGCCTTACAAATGCCACTGGGTCTGCTGCATATCCCCAGTCATTCCCCTGCCTTATATTATCAAAGCTGTTATACTCTTCATCAGTAATCGTTCTAAATACAAGGTTATTAAATGGTACTACGCCACTGCCTATTGGCTCACCTAAGTACTCCCAATTATATTTTGGCTCATTTGTTTTCTTGATATGGTTAGCTTCATCATGAAATGCCCTAGATATATGCGGATTTTCGAGATAAGTACTATGATGCACATATGTATTATCAGGTAATAAGTGTGTTTCATATCTTTTGTTTACCCATGACTGTTTTCGCTTTGGTGGATTGTATGAATAAAACAATGAGTAATACATTCCATCCGGCAATTCTGCTCTCAGAACAGAATTCTCGATTGTACTGACTTCATCCTCTGTTTTGAACTCTGCCAGTTCCTCAATCCACATAATGGCTACTGGATATTTACTCATTTTTATTGACTTAATTTTTTGAGGATCATCTGCCCCACGAAATATTATCTTATTACCCCTTGGCAGATACGTTAAACTTAGTGGGGACATTTTAGCTCTCCACTTTGATGAAACGCCCAACATATCTATGCATTCCTTTAGTTGTTCATATACAGATTCAGCAAGAGTGTTACCTACCTTACGTACAACCAATGCTGTAACAGGGTATTTCATAACATCCATAACAATTCTAAAACCTATATGAGTAGACTTCGCAGAACCACGCCCACCTTTTTCAACATACTTTAAGCAGTTATGCTCTTTAGATGCTCTCCAAAACTCATGGAAATTAGGATTTATTATCTCTGAAATTCTAACTGTTGTAGCATCCATATTCTCACCTCAAGTTTAGTATTTATGTTATTTTTTTTAGTAAATCTCTAAATAGCTGCTTATATAACTAGAAAACGTTGTAAATACGTAAATACCTACCACAAATAATTCCAAGTTATCTGTGATACATGCTATATGTCATCTATAATGGTTATTCCTTCTTGCTCTTCGCCTGTTTCAACCTTAGCCTTCATCATTTCTATCCTAGCTTTTTGCTCTTCAGTAGCTAAGTCCATATGATCAGCTATCCACTGTAATGCCTTCATCCTATCAGCAAGCTTTATTGATATTCCATCCTTGCCTTGCTTAACCTCTGTAATTAAAGTTCCGTCAACATCACAAGAGTTATTTAAATCAACATAGCTGGCCTCTATTTCTTGCTCATTGCCTTGCTTGTCGATATACTCAACGCTCTTCTTGCCAAATGTTAAATAATCAGTAATATCACTAAATGCTATATCCATGTACTTCTGAAAGATATCACCAGGCTCTAAAGTTGCTTGGTTAAGCTTTGCTTGCTTGAGCTTTCTAATCTCCTCTTGAATCTTTGGATTTCTTAGGGATTTAGAGCCTTCCACCATTGCTGTACTGTATGCACATCCATATGCCTTTTGATATGCCTTTGTTGCATTGAAGTATTTTATTTGATACAAGCAAAAAAGCCTTTGCTTATCAGTTAAATCAGGATTATCTATAACCGACTCAACCTCTGCTAAAGGCTTTTCTGCTTTTTTATTATTAGGTGGGCTCTTTCCTTTTGGAACGTTCCGTTTTTTTATTGCTTCGTTTTGGAACGTTCCGTTAAGCTGCTGTTCCCATTTGTCTTTAGACTTCCATCCTCTAACTGTGCCATCTGACACGCTTAGTTGATTAGCTATTTCAACTAAACTAATATTCCCTTTGTGCTTCTTGTATATTTCAAATGCCTGGTCTCTTCGTGGATCTCTAGCCATTAATTAGTACCTCCTTTCTTTGCACAAAAAGAGCAAGCCTGCACACACCACATGTACCAAAGCTCACTCTTTTTTTGTAATGTAACTCCAATTTTGTTCTCTTCAGGTCTCCAGCCAAGAAGAAGAACGATTTACCATTTAATTAACTAATATCATAATATCACATAAGCATGTGAACCAGAGTGCCCATTATGATATTTTTCGTAGTTTTTGTAATATTCTGCTATGAACTTTAAGTATCCCTCTGTATCCATAATTCATTTCAACACATATAGTCTCCCAAGGTTTACATTCCATATATCTTTTTCTTACCACTACACGTTCCATTGGTTCTAATGTATTAATGCTACGTTCTATTTCTATCATCTTTCTCATAAGCTCATTAGATTTTTGAATATACGTAGTTTCCAAGTCACTAAGTGTAGATACCATATCTCCTATTTTATCACTGTTACCAGACATAGCTACTATGCCATCAAAGTTTTGTGAATGAATACTTGTAAGTTGCTCTCTTAAACTATCTATACGTTCTTTAAGCTGTGTATGTTCCAATTGCATATCTGCATAATTTTGTAATTTTTTCTTAATGTCCATTATGTACCTCCTAAAATCTTTTAAAAAGGTTCTTGACAACGCCGACACCTTGTAGTATTTTATGTTCTTGTTTACTTTACTTTACTTTACTTTGGTGATTTCTGTAGTACATAAACTCGCTTAAATCGTATTAAGTAAGAGTTATTGCACACATATTACATACATAAATACTATTTAAATTTAGTTATTGCATACATAAACTACGTTTAGTACGAGTTATTACATACATAAACTATTTTGCGCTAAGCTATTTTTATGCCAAATAGTCCGAAAATCATTTCGTTGTCTTTTGGCTTGAGGTAGCTTTTTGTCATATCTATTGATTTATGATGTGCAAGTAACTGTGCTTCTTCCATAGTCAATTGTCTTCCAATAATGCCACATAAGTAGTGTGTTCCATTTGTTGTGTTCTCCAGGAACGTATGTCTAAAACTATGAGGAGTAAAATAAGGTGTACTGGGATCTAATTGTTTAAGTATCTTGTACATATCCTTAACCCATCCTCTTAACGTTCCCGTTTTTGTTACTGGTCCATACTTACTTTGCCAAAAGGCTTCTTCATGTTGTTTGACACTAAGATGTAATTTAATGCTTTCTTTTGAGTGATTATGCAATAATATATATTCAGCTTTTCCACCTTTACACGTTACTTTGATATATCCCTTTTCTAACGTCTCAATATTCTTAACTTGAAGCACTTCGTTGACACGAGCCCCTGTATCATATAGAATATCGAGTAGGCATAGATGCTGGTACATCTTATGCTCTTTTAAGTAGGCTCTAAGTAAGTCTATTTGTCTCTGGCTTAGAAAAGCGTTCTCCTTGATAGGTTCCTTTTCTAGGCCTTTAATTTTGCTTGCAGGATTTCTAATGTATTCCTCATAATCGTCATCATCATCTTCTGCATAGGACATCATAGTTCTAATTGCAGATAATATACGATTAACTCTAGCGTTACTTGCACCACGTTCTTCAACCATGAAGAATTTAAACTCATTAAAATGCTTTTTCTTAAAATCTAGCACACTCATGTTGCCGTTTTCTAATAGATTCCAGTACAAGAAAAACCTAAGGTCGTACATATACTGTTCTATCGTTCTAGTCCCCTTTTTGTCTGCCTTGCAACTTCTAAGATATTGTTGCATTAATTTTTTGTTAACTTCTAATACTTGTTCCCAGCGTTCTTTGGTGTATAAAACTCTGCTCATTTTATCAGCTCCTTAAAAGTTAAATATCAATTGACCATTATTAAGTTGGCTTATATGTTCTATATCTGATTCCTTAAGTGGTATAAATAACTCATTGTACTGGCATAGATAAAACATCTCACCAAAGCAAATCATTTCATCATATGCCTCTATCACTTCCCCGACGGGAGGAAATCTAGCATCATTGAAGTGCTTGTTATTTTTTATAAGCATCTTACTTCCCCTTATTCTTTTTTGTCTTGTCCTTTTTCTTTGCTGCATTTAATTGCTGCCTTATCGTACTTGTGTAAGGTATGTACTTTCCCAATTAAACCACCCCAAAATCAGATTTTATTTATATAATCCTCCAACTAATTCAAATCTGTATTTTTGA
>NZ_CEVXFV010000054.1:0-26646 GCF_982396655.1 Cellulosilyticum sp.
ACACTCGGGACTTTCACCCGTTAGACTACGCCCATGCTGGGCACACCATAAAGAGGACATGAGCATTAATTCATGTCCTTTTTATATGTTAAATTTAAAGAGATATAACTAAAAATTTAGAATAAATAGTCTGAATGGATGTGATCTTGTATAATAGAATCAAATAAAGTGGGAATGGTTTATGAAAAACAATTCATTAGATGAACTATTTAAAGCCTGGCAGGGACTATGATTGCCTAAGTAAAGTGTATATCTATAGTTTAAGAGATTTTAAGCATAAAAATAGATATGAGACTTACGATATGATTCTTAAGGTATGTTATGGATTTGACTTGGATAGTATTTATGATGAAGTTGGTTTAATTGATAGACTTATTGCAGTATATTATAGTCATAATCATATTGAAAAAGTTATTGCAGTATATGTAGAAGAACAATTAAGTAAAAGATTAAATAATGTAGAGTGGGAAGCATTACTAGGTTCTAAAAAGACTTTTTTTGAATTTTTACAAAGAGAATGGGAAAGATTTGTAAGAGGCAGTGAGGCAAGTGCTACATGTATTAACTTTTATGCACCTGAGATAAGAAAGTATTTTTTAAATTTATTTAAAGAAGGCTTGTTACAGAGTGTACCAATAGGGCAGGCCTATACCCAGGCTAATTTAATGATTAAAGAGGGGACAAGTGCATATGCACAAGAAGGTCTAGAAGAAAAAATAGAAATTTTAGAGCGTAATATAGAAAATATCCTTGGAAATGAGTTGAATTACAAATCTATAATAGATTTAGGAATGTATAATGGGAATCTACAACATTTGATGAGTATCACTCCAGAAAATGACGACTATTTAATTGAGAAATGTAGCGGATTGAATAAGCTAAAGAAAAATATAGATAATGCATTAAGTAAGTGGGTAATGACAAATTATGATTTAGTACATAGTCTTTCATATGCAAAAGAACCTATAGTAGTACATAAGATATTAGACTATATTGATAACTATAAGGTTAGGCAACAAGATAAAAAAATAGTGCTTCTTGTAATGGATGGTATGAGTTTAGAAGACTATTATATGCTAAAAGGTTACATGAATAGTAAAAAGATTGAAATAGAAGAGAATGGTTGTTTTGCAATGCTCCCCACACTAACATCTATATCGCGTCAAGCTATTTTTTCTGGCTTAATGCCTATGTATTTCGAAGAGAGCATTTTTACAACAGCAAAAGAAGAAAAGCTATTTAAAAGCTTTTGGATTCAAAAAGGATATAGTGATAAAAGAATAGCCTATGTAGGAAATGTTAAATGCTTTGAAGAAATACCAATGGAACAAATTAAAGATAAGGATATAGTAGGAATAGTTGTAAAAACTATAGATGAAATGATGCATAAGGTGACATTTGGTAAAAAGCAAATGTATGAAAACCTAAAGTTTTGGCTAGAGCAGAAAACAAATATTACGGAGTTTGTTGATAAGGTTATAGAAATGGGATATGAGATTATTTTGACCGCAGATCATGGCAATACTGAAGCTAAGGGTGTGGGATCATCAAAGAGAAAAAGTATAGCTGTTACCAGTTCAGGACAGAGAGCTATTATACTGGAACAATTTCATGATACACCTATTTCGAACACTGTAGATTTTAAAACATATTCACTACCTAGCAAATACAAGTATAAATTATTTGAGGACAATTGCGCTGCAGTAAAGAAGAATACAATAGTTGTTACACATGGTGGAGCTAGTTTAGAAGAGCTTATTGTGCCGTTTATTCATATAAAGGAGAAAGTTTAGATGCAAAAGAAAATTGGTTTTGATAGAAATGTAAAAAAGGAGTGGCTTGATAGATGCGTGGAGCAGCTAATTGCCGGTGCAGATGTAAAAAATCTTAGAAGAAGCGTATTAGACCTTATTTCCCTAACTATTAGTAATGAAGATAACCAAAATAAGGCACTAGGAAATATTATGAATGCATGGGTAAATACGGATGAAAGTATAAAAGAATGTAGAGAAGATGCAATAGCAATTTTTCACGAGATAAAGGAATCTGAGAGATTAGCATTACATTATTGTATGTTAATGTTTGCATATCCAATTTTTAAAGATTACCTAAAAGCAGCAGCTAAAACCAATTTGATTGAAGGAAAAATTAGTGTTGGATATATAAGAGATAGAATATATGAATTATGGGGAGAACGTAGTACTATAAAATATGCTATCAATCGAATAACTAATACATTAATAGATTTTGAGATTATAGAAACAGCTGGTAAGTCAGGCGAATATACGGTTGTTAATAAATATTCTATAAAAAATATAAAGGTAAAAGAGATTATGCTGGAGTTGTATTTAAAATCCATCGAGAGATTATATATTCCATATATAGACATACCGTATATTTTAGAGTTTTTCTGTTTTGATTTTGATGTAACACTAGCTGAAATCTCTCAAATGAGTAGAATAAAGACTAATAATATAGGTGGGGAGATTGTAGTTACATTGTAAGCTGCAAATAAGTAGCAGGGGAAGCGTCAATTCAGGTACACCTATAAAAATACGCCGCAGAGTTAGTATTAATTTTACAGCGTATTCATATTATTACATGTAAATAGTGAATAGATTTAGATGTGTTTGCGTTCTTTTACAATGGACTAATTTTTATATATGTCCTATACTATTATCATAGTAAGTACTTAGATGTAGTAGAAAAGATAATTAAGTAGAGGGGAGAGGAATTGGATGTTTTTATTGGCACCACAACCTGAAGAAAATGTAATTATATTTAATACTATTGAGGAGAAAGTAGAAAAGTTATTTGAATGGGGACTTATTACAGAAAAGGCTAAAGAAAAGAAGAAATTGAAGAGCTTTAAATATTATAATCGAGATGTAGAAGGAGCTATTCAATGTGATGTAGTAGAGTATATTCCATGTTTAAATAAAATAGATGGAATAGGAACTGCGGTGATTTGTATAGGGGATTCACTTCATAAAATTATGCCATTATATCTAAAACAGATGCAGAAGAAGGGGTTTAATTTTAAGACAGATGTAGATGCTATGGAAACAAATGAATAAATTTATGTTAATATGATGTGAAGCTAGCTATATGGTTTCGCATCATTTTTTTATTTTAGATAGGATAGAAATATGATTAGATAATTAAGGGTTTTCATATGTTATACTATATAAAAGATATAGTAAAAGGAGAAGTTTAATGGGTGCAGATAAATTAATATTAGAGCAAATAGAAGAACAACATTATGGCAAACCTATTAATGCGATGACGGGTAATAATATGGCTCTTTATAATAGACTCAAGCAAAGCATTGCTAGAGCAGAAAAAATAGATATCATCGTTTCATTCCTCATGGAGTCAGGCGTCAAAATGCTTATCAAAGACCTCAAAGAAGCCATAGAGCGTGGGGCACATATTCGCATATTAACAGGAAACTATTTAAATATTACTCAGCCACAAGCTCTTTATTTATTGCGTGCTGAATTAGGAGATAAGATAGATCTTCGTTTTTACAATGTTCCTAATAAAAGCTTCCATCCTAAAGCGTATATTTTCCACTATCAAGTAGATGGTGAAATTTATGTAGGTTCATCAAATTTATCTAGAGGTGCACTTACAACTTCTATTGAATGGAATTATCGCTTTACGAAGTCGGCTCATGAAGAGGATTTCAATTATTTTTATAATACCTTTAGCGAGTTGTTTGAAGAACATGCTATAGAAATCACAGATGAGGTATTACGTAATTATTCTAAAGTATGGAAGCAACCCAAATTTGTAAGGCAAGCTATTGAAGAAGCAGAAGAAAAGCAAGAAGTTGCAGCTCTTTTTGAACCAAGAGGGGCACAGATTGAAGCTTTATATGCTTTAGAACAAAGTCGTGAGGAAGGCTTTGATAAGGGACTTGTAGTAGCAGCTACAGGGATAGGTAAAACTTATTTAGCAGCATTTGATTCTAGGGAGTATGAGCGTGTATTATTTGTGGCACATCGCGAGGAAATTATTAAGCAAGCAGCACAGAGCTTTAAAAATGTACGACCTGATAAAAGTGTCGGATTCTTTTATAATGAGCAAAAGCAAACGGATACGGATTTAGTTTTTGCATTAGTGCAGACATTAGGAAAAAAAGCATATTTAAATGAGACTTACTTTGCACCAGATGCTTTTGATTATATTGTTATTGATGAGTTTCATCATGCTGTAGCAGGTAATTATAAGGGGATTATTGATTACTTTAAACCTAAATTTTTACTAGGACTCACGGCTACGCCGGAACGTCTTGATAATAAGGATGTTTTTGCATTATGCGATTATAACAGTGTTTATGAAATTCGATTAAAAGAAGCTATTAATAAAGGCTGGCTTGTGCCATTTAGATATTATGGTATTTATGATGATACCGTTGATTATTCATCTGTACATATGCGAAATGGTAAGTATGATGAGAAAGAACTTGAACAAAGTTTAATGATTCATCAGCGTGCAGAATTAGTTTTTAAAAACTATATGAAATATCAACCTAAATGCGCTATGGGATTCTGTGCTTCTAAAGGTCATGCCGAATATATGGCAAAGTACTTTAAATCACAGGGTATACCAGCTGCAGCAGTTTATAGTGGTCCTCAAGGGGAACATACTGAGGAACGAAATGATGCGGTTAACAAATTAAAAAATGGTGAGTTAAAAATTATATTTTCAGTTGATATGTTTAATGAAGGAGTAGACGTACCATCTATTGATACAGTACTTTTCTTAAGGCCAACAGAGTCACCAACAGTATTTTTACAACAGTTAGGACGTGGTCTTAGAAAATTTAAAAACAAAGAATACCTTAATGTATTAGATTTTATTGGTAATTATAAGAAAGCTAATCTAATACCTTTCTTACTAAGTGGGAAAGATTATGATAGTAAGGCATTTGTAAAGGGGACGCCTATGGAGTTTGAGTATCCAGAAGAATGCTATATAGATTTTGATTTTAGATTAGTAGACTTATTTAAACAACAATCTGAGAATGAATTAAATGCAAAAGATAAAATATTAAAGGAATATCAAGATATTAAAGCACAACTAGGCCATAGGCCATCCCGTACTGAGCTGTTTTTATATATGGATGAAGAAATACTAGCAGCTATGAAAAAGATAAGCAAACTAAATGTTTTTAGAGATTATATGAAATTTTTATATGAAAACAAAGAACTGACAGATGAAGAAAATTTGCTCTATCATACAAGAGCCAGAGAATTCCTAAATACATTAGAAACAACGGGTATGTCTAAATCTTATAAGATGCCAATTTTACAAGCTTTCTATAACCAGGGTGATATTCGTATGGCAATTACAGAGGATGATGTATTTGAAGCCATGCAAGAATTTTATAGTCATGGTTCCAATGGCGTAGATATGCTCAAGGATAAAAAGTCATCTAATTATAAAACATGGACTAAAAAGGAATATGTTAAATTAGCAAATGATAATCCAATTAAATTCTTAAAGCAATCGGCGAGTGACTTCTTTAAAGAAAAAGAAGGATATGTCCTTGCCTTACCAGATGAAATGAAGGAATATAAAACTCTAGAAAGTTTTAAGAACCACTTTGCGGATATTATTGAATTAAGAGTTTTAAATTACTATAAAGATAGATTTGAAAAACAAGAAAAATAATAGGAGAAGGACCATGAATAACTATTACAATGAAAATGCCCAAGCCTTTTTTGAAGGTACAGCTTATGTAGATATGAGCGCTAATTACAAAGATTTCTTAGCAAACATTCCAAGGCATGGAAAAATCTTAGATGCCGGTTGCGGCTCAGGAAGAGATAGTCGTATGTTTATCGAATATGGTTATAAAGTAACGGCTATAGACGGTTCCATTGAAATGTGTAAACTAGCCAGCGAACATATGGGGCAAGATGTCATTCATATGCAATTTCAAGAAGTAGATTTTCCACCTATCTTTGACGGCATCTGGGCGTCAGCTACATTACTTCATGTCCCAAGTACAGAGATTGAAATGGTACTTGGTAAACTTAAAGCAAGTTTAAAAGAAGGAGGCGTTCTTTATGCTTCTTTTAAATATGGTGATTTTGAAGGTGAAAGAAATGGCCGCTACTTCTATGATTTAACGGAAGAGACTGCTAGAGAATTATTCACGAAAGTAGGTTTTAAAGTGGAGAAAATGTGGATAACTGGTGATGTGAGAGAAGGTCGTGGGGATGAAAAGTGGGTTAATATACTGGTAAGAAAATAAGAAGTTATATGATAAAAGTAAATAAAGAAATCCCTGAAGTTATTTAAAATCAGGGATTTTATTTTTTAAAGCCTATAGTTTTTTAAACCCTTTATCTTCTAACAATTCATTAACTTCATCAAGCGGTACGCCATGTTCCAAGCATACCATTAAAAAAGTTTCACGTTCACCAGCACCAAATAAAATATATCCAGCAGGTTCTAGTAATAGACCGGTTTCTATTACGTTGAGGTGCATAGCAAAGGCAAGCTTAATAATATAATCTTTACGAATAGAATTTTCGGGAAGTTTATTGTTCATAAGTTTATTGAGATAACTATAATCCACATTGGCTTCCTGAGCTAATTTTGCCATGGTAAAGTTTTTCTCTAACATTATATTTTTAAGAACATTACTAAAAGCATATTCATTTTTTTTAGCAGCTAAAACAGTTTCGATATCAGAGAGGATTTTTTCCTTATCTTGAAGGCTTAAATGCTTTTTAGACTGCTTTTTAGAAGGGGAAACGAGTTTATGGACCAAATCCATAGTCTTTGTAATACCTGGGGCAAGTAGTTCACATGCCACTCCCGATATACCAGTTACACCAATCGCCATACCACAGCCTCCTGCGGCTAGTCCATATTTTTTTATGTTAGTACTAAATGCATTACTTGTTTCAATATCATAACTTAGAGATGAGATCAAATCGGGTCTGTTTTTTAATGTCTGGAATTGATTTGAATCAGGCATATAAATAAAGCACTGAGTTTTAGTAAGTTCATTAACTTGTTCTTCAATTAGTTTAACAGTATATAAGTGCATAGGCGCCTCCGACAATATGGTTTGCTAGACTATATGAATTTTCTGAGATAATAATATAATTTAATTATAAATTCAATAGGGTATAAGTCAATGAGGAGGAAATTAATATGGTAATTACGAATGAGAAAGAATTAGGGACAGCACTTAAAGAAAATAGAAGCGTAATAGAATTAAAGGGGAGAATAAAAGACATTTATTTTGAAATCAAGGCTGTTGGTCCAGTAGCATGGGTGGTGGCTATAGGAGGAATAGGTGTTACAGTAGCAGGAATTATAGCGACCGGTGGGACAGGTGGAGCAGCCGCACCAGTTGCTGTACCTTTATCATTAGTAGCAGGTGGTGTGCCAGCGAGTATTTTAGGTGTAGGAGTGACTACTGCAGCTATAAGTATTGCGGTAGCAGCAGGTGGCGTGACAAACTTAAGTAAGTTAAGAGATTACAAGATTATTGAGCAGACAGCGGATACTATAGTTTTAAGTAAATACTAAGGGGGAGTATTGCATGACTATAATTCGTATGACTAAGAAATGTCGTAAATGTGGCAGACGTTTTAGCTATAATCCAAGTGCAGGAAGGATTATATGCCCCAGATGTAAGGCGATCAATTAAAAGATATTATATAAAAACCAAAAAGCTGAGCGTACTAAGTTTATAAAACATAGTGCGTTCAGCTTTTTATACGTTATAACATGCACTTGATTCCTTACAAGTAGAGATAACTGTAAAAAATATATGTGCTTTTTAAAAGAACAAAGGATTTAGAGGTTATTGAAAAAGCTGATTTAGAGTACATTTTTATAGACATAAGTTTTGAAAGCTTTGGAAAAGAAAGTTTCAAGGTTATTGTTTAGGAATTTATAAAAGTTACCCTATAAATGAATGAATGTGTTCTAATTAAATAATTAGAGAAAAAAGTTTAAATAAGAAAATGAAATATAGGTATGCCTCAAATCTAGCAAAATAGTTTTGAGACATGCCTATTTATTTTTATTAATATATTAGTGAAAGCATAAAATTAGTTATAATAAAAGTACAATAAAATAACCACAGAAGAATAGATACACAACATGAGAGCAATAGATTGGGAGATTATAAAACTAAACACAATGGTTGAACAGCCAAAAAGAAAAATATCACCACAGGAGCGTCGGAGGCTAAAAAAGAAAAAACAAAGAAAGAAGCGTATCAAAACAATTAAATGGTTCACAAGAAAGATTATAAAGTGGACGCTTATTTACATGGGTATAATTGCCCTTGGCATGAATGTGATGCCTGGGCTATATGATATGTATCTCAAGGCAAATGGGACTTTTACAATGTTGTCGCAAGAGGAAGCCGATGAACGCATCAAGCAGATTGAGGAGCTGATGCAGCTTAATGAGCTGTATTATGATAAGAAGAGTGAAAGTGCGGAAAGTCAGGGAAGGCTAGCCACTTATGATATAGAAAAGGATAAGTTAAGGATTTCAAATATAGGGTCATATAATTCAAGTGGTGGGATGTGCCTTGGATTTAGCATGTTTGAGAAATTTAATTATATGGATACATTAGAACCAAGTCTTATTACTGAAAAAATCGATGCCGATGAGCCTGTTGTGATAGGCATCAATAATATTAGAGATGGGCATGCCCTCATGGTCTATGCGTATGATTATGTGGCAGAAGATGTCCTTAAGATTTATGTATCGGATAGCAATTATACGATTTTAGATGAACAGTTAAAAGATGAAGAAAGGCTCAAGAATATTAAACAGTTTAATCAGGATGTGAAAGAAAATATTTATATTTTATGTGTGAAGGATAAAGAAACTGAACGCTGGGAGTTTATTTATAATCCTAAAATTAATCATAATTATACTTATGAAGGCGGATATAATTCTTATATACCAGATACAAGCATAGTGATTTATCAGTAAAAATTAATTTTTCCCCCTATGTAAATCCCCTCTAATTTTTGGCAAAACTAATGATATAATAAACCATAAAACACAGGAGATAAGGTATATTATTATGAGCATAATGAATCAAGAATTAACCAACCAACAAACTTTGCTGCAACAGCGCATAAAGTATTTTCTAGGAAAGAAAAATCAGGTTTTTCTCTGCATTATTGATTATAAGAAGACTCCTTTTGTCAGCTTTGGCACGAGTGATCTTAGGGAACCTTACGAAATGGAACGCGAGTTAAGGCGGGGCATTTACTTGAGAAAGTTAAAAAATGGCATTACCACTTATGTAACCCATGAAAAAGGAAAGTATTGTATTTTAGGTCATCATTTGCTTATGAAGGGGGAACGCATCATTGTAGCTTATAATCCAAAGCAGTGGAGTTTGCGCTCAAGGGATGAGGAGTTAGAAGAGTTATTTATAAGGGCGAGCATCAGCATTAAGGCCTTTAAAGACATTGTAGAAGAGGAATACGAGAAGGGAACTGCTACGTTGGAGCAAAAGAACGCATATATTCGAAATACAAATGTGGCACAGATGGAGATAGAGAAATTAGTGGACAAATATTGTTTTACGAATATATAAGAAATGCACCTTTTGATGTTTACATCAAGGTGCATTTTTAGTGCTGCTATTTTTTAAAGTAGATTACTGTATACTTCTTTATGGGTATAATATTATAAACAAATTTACAAACTTATAAAATATATTAATAAATTAAATTGATTTATGGTGAATATTTATGTAAAATGAAAAAATATAGAGAAACCAACTATAACTTTAAATTATGAAGCAAATGATTTAATGGACTACATTGATAAGGGAGAGATGAATATGGCGAACAATACTTCAAAAGGACGTGCAGTGAAAGGCAGTAAGTTTTGGGTGCAAACGATTATTAATTCATCCATGAGACTAGATTTAGAGGAGAAAATTGGTTTAGGCCCTATTACCTGGCTTTCACCGCTTAGAGCAGAAGGGTATACGGAGTATAAATTAAATCAAGAAAATATGCGAAGTCAACTAAAACTCACGAAGGAAGACCTTGCTTTCTGGCCACAAAATGAGCCACAATGGGATGCCATTGGTGTAGCAGGTGATACCATTATTTTAGTAGAAGCCAAGGCACACATAGAAGAAACAGTAACAAATATGAGTGCCACAAGCAATGAAAGCATTGCCCGTATTACAAAGGCAATGAAAGAAATATTTGATATTATGAATCACTTAGGAAATGGCAATTTCGAGAGCTGGGTACATAAATATTATCAGCTTGGCAATAGGCTGACTTTCCTGCAAAAGCTTAATCAAATGCCAAATAAAAAGGCAAAGTTAGTACTTTTAAATATTGTGGAGGACCCTACCTACAAATGTACTTCTATGGCAGAGTGGGAAACACATACGAAAGCCGTTTTTAATGAAATAACCGGAAGCCCAGAAACACCAGAACATGTCATTGTGGTAAACTTCCAAGTCTAATGCCAAGTCCGAAGAAGATAAAGAGGGTGCCACAAAATAATCCATTTAAGGCACCCTCTTTTATTTGATGATTATAAATAGCATATCATAGTGTCCTCAATCCAGTACCAATACTCGCTTTCAGGGCTTAACTTTTCATATTCTTTCATCTTCAAATACAAATCTACCCCATCAGCAGGATCATGCCAAATATCTGTAAAGACGACGTCATAATGTGCGGTCGCAAAATATTTCTTAGCGTAAATGAAGGCGTCCTCGTGGATGATATGGATTTTTTCTGGATGTGCAAACTGAGGCAATATATATTGTTTAAAGAGTTTAATGACGTTTTCATCCTTTTCTACAATAGTAACGGTTGCAACGTTTTCTTTTTCTGAAACCATATAAGCATAATAACCAAGTCCAAGGCCGAAGGTCAGTACTTTGCCATGGGCTGCAGCAATTGGTGCTTTCATTGTTTCAATTTCATTTGGGGTAATGAGCATCCACTCCCTATTATTTTCAAATACTGCTGGATATGAAAAGTCTTTCTCAAAAAATCCAATCTGTGGGATAATACGTCCATCTGCCAGTTGTTTTAAATCATTATAAACGAATGCCTCATATGGCTTATATTTTTCATGCTTAAACTCCCATCTGCCTATTTGGGCATTAGGAATTTTAATGTTTTTATAATAAAGATTGTCTGCGTATTCCTGTAAATCAAGGGGTGCCAACATTTCTTCAAAGTAGTTATAATACAGCGCCTTATCTTCCGCATTTTCTTCAAGGTCAAGGCCTAAAGCTTGTGCCAGAACCAAGCTAAAGGCTTCCTTGGTAGTTAGGCCGCATTCATGAACTAATTCATTAATAATGCTTTCTTCAATAAAGTCTGAATGTAAGTTGAGATAAAGACTAAGCTTTTGAAGAATGAGTGCATTAAACTTTTTGATTTCATTAGGTGATAACATTGTTTTACCTCTTTCATCCTTAGTATATTTTTATTATACCCCTAGTAGGCAAGCGGTGTGGGGCTGTCTGAAAGTGGAAGTTTGTGTCAAAATCCTGTATAATAGAGGGCGTGTGATATATAGAATAAAGAGTCAATAAGGGAGCACAACATGAAGATAAATAAATTTTATAAGAAGCTAAGTCTTGTCGGACTTGTTTTAGCTTTAACGTTTCTTCCGGGATGTAATAGCACAACTGCTTTCCAAGAGGGAACAGGTACAACAGCTGAAAGCACGACAACAAACAAAGACCAAAGTTTAAAAGATGGACAAATTCAAAATGCAACAGGCACAAAGCAAGAGGTAGCTGCCAAAGAATCGCAAATTCATTTCATTGATACAGGAAATTCAGATGCGATTTTAATTATCAATGATGGAGAAGCCATGCTCATTGATGGTGGTGACAATGATGATGAAGATTTCCTTGTAAAATATCTCAATGATAATGGGGTAACAGAATTAGAATATCTCATTGCGACACATCCACATGCAGACCATGTAGGCGGATTAGATGCGATTGTTTCTAACCTCCATGTAAACACAATTTTTGTAGCGAATGGGGATGCAGATACAAAGACTTATAGAGATTTCATTAATGCAGCTATGGACAAAGGGTTAACACCTAGCGTACCTTTAGAAGATAGTCAGTTCCCATTAGGAAGTGCATATTTTAAGGTAATGAATACAAATGGCGGCAATGATGCCAACAACCAATCGTTAGTTGTAGAATATGTTAATGGTGAAGACAAAGTCCTTCTCATGGGTGATGCAGAAAAAGAAGTAGAGGAAGAAATTTTATCTAAATTAGAGCAAGTTGATTTACTAAAGGTAGGCCATCATGGTTCAAGAACAAGTACATCAGAAGCTTTCTTAGAAAAGGTTAATCCAACATATGCAGTTATTACTTGTGGGACTGGCAATAGTTATGGACATCCACATCAAGAAACACTTGATAAACTTCAAGGTATAGAGATACATAGAACAGATGAATGTGGTAGCATTATTTTCAAATCAACAGGACATGGTATCACAACAGACTGTGAAAATGGCGATCTTACACCAGGTGTAGAAGAAATAAAAGATGATAAATCAGAAGATGATATAAATAATGAAAATAGTCCAGCATCAAGTAGCAATCAAGCATCACATGATGTAACTGATGAAGAAAAACAAACACAATCAGTAAACGATGGTACAGCAGATACAGAAATCGTATATTGGACACCAAAAGGGAAAAGTTATCACAAGACAGATAAATGCTCAGCTCTCGTAAAGAGCAAAACAATTTTAAGCGGTACAATTAGTGAAAGTGGCAAGATAGACCCATGCGACCGCTGCTATAAATAATATTTTTTACATTACAAAAGGCTTATGAAACTAGCAGAAATGGCTAGCCTCATAAGCCTTGTTATGATTATAGAAAATATTTTAATTTGCTGTTACAGTAGCTAAGGCAGCACTATTGCTATTACATAAAGCAACATATTCATCATAACTGATTTCGGCTGCACCAGCAAATTCAATAGATTGCTCTACACTAAATGAGATGGCAATATCCCCAGTTGAAAGGAGTGCATCCACAGTAGTGAGCTGATATTTCATAAGATAATATTTATTTTGTGGCGTTGGGTTTGATAAATTAAGAGAGACTGATTTAGTGATTTCTTGTGAATCAGTAGTGATAAGTTCGTTAATAGTAGTTGAACTAAAGCCCTGACTAAAAGCAAATTTCAAGAAATTCTCAGACACAGCATTAAGAGATACTAATTTGTCAAAGAGAGAAAGTGCAGCAGAATAATTTTCTTTATGCTGTAATTCTGTATTAAATTGAGTTGAACTTTGTTTGGTAACACTATTTTTATAACATGAGGTTTTAGTTAGTTTTTCTGTATGATTATAAGAATAGCTGCCATTAGGAGGAAGTGTTAAAATATATTGTTTATAATCTTTAATGCCAGTTGTATAAAGACAGTCGTTATGAATAATATCAGATGAAGTATATGTATGAGTCTTCTCATTATCAATCCACTCATTAATATCAAAGTGAGCTGAATAAGGGATACCTTCTCTTTTTACTTCAATATAAGAAAGAAGCCAGTCAGCACCCGCATAACGCATATCACTTCTAAGAGAGATTTTATATATATTTCCTACATCCGTTAGTCTAATAGAGCATTTATCAGTATCATTTCGCTCAAATGCATTACCACTTAGATAGCCGTTGAGACGGACTTCATTAGTTTGTCCACATTCACCGTGTAAGATTATAAAGATATTAGAATCCGTACCTGCTTTTGCTTGATCAGCTGTTTTAATAGTAAAATAATATTTAGTAGTTGCCATAAAAGAACCTCCCTGAATATAAGATATTTATTTGATTTAGATGCCTTATCTATTTCATGAATTTAGTATAACTATTTATGAGGACAGTGAGTGCAAAATCGAATAACAGGCGAAAATTCCCTATGAAAAGTTTAAAATCGCGCTTAAGTGGGAACGTAGACGAATGAGAAGCACAAAGAGCCGGTTATAATATTAAAAAATCATAGGAAAAAGTGAGGAAAAGGGCAGATGATACATTATTATGATGAGAACGCACAAACTTTTTTTAATGATACTGAGAATCTAGATAGAAGTATGCACTATGAAGACTTCTTATCGTTAATTCCCATAGGTGGCAAAATCTTGGATGCCAGTTGTACTGCAGGGCAAGATAGCGTGATTTTCATGAATCGGGGCTATGAAGTAGTCGCCATGGATGGGGCCATCGAGATGTGTAAATTAGCAGGAGAATATATGGGAGAAGAAGTAGACCATATGCAATTTCAAGAAGTAGACTTCGCCCCTATATTTGATGGGATTTGGGCAGCTGCTTCCCTCATGCATGTCCCTAGTTATGAAATACAAAGGGTCCTAAAAAAACTAAAAAAGGGCCTAAGCCCAAATGGTATTCTATACGCTTCCTTCAAATACAGCGATTTCGAAGGCCAAAGAAACGGTCGCTACTTCTTAGACCTTACCCCAAAAAAAGCCCATCCCATTTTCACCCAATCAGGCTTCGATACCCTAAAAATGTGGTCCACCGAAGAACCCCGCCAAACCAATTTTCCCGAAAAATGGCTCAACATCCTAGCCAAACCCAATTAATGTATGGGATTCATTTCTATTTCATTCCCATGTGATATCTTTAGCTTATTAAACACTAGGAGGAATCTAAATGAAAGTATTTTTATGAACGACACTTGCAATCCTTATCGTTTATTTATTTGTAAGAAGTGTGTCTGTGGAAATTTTCTTAGAGAATGGCCCTTCTTATGCAGAGAAGGATTTATCCTTAATAACCCATGAACATGAAATGTTTTCCGATAAATTTTATGAAGAAATATTCCTTCAAACAGGATTAGGTAGGTCAGCAGTAGATAAACTCTACGCAGATAACAATACAAATCAATTTGACATATACCAAAGACACTTATTTCGTACAAATAGAATCATAAAATCAAGGAAAATAAGTCCTATTACTTATGAAGAATATATGGTAAATGCGCAAGATAAGCAAATTAAACACCCAGAGTTAGTTGATATTCAGGAAGGAGATATACTAATCTCTTTAAACACGCATTCACTAGGATGGCGACACGGTCACGCAGGCATTGTCACAGATGCCGAAAAAAAATTAACATTAGAAGCAATTAGTTTAGGCCAGAATACTGCCTTCCAACCTATATCCAAATGGCTCAACTATCCATCAGTTATTCAGTTAAGATTAAAAGACAATCATCCCATCCATAAAGTCGTCGCATACGCTAAAAGCAAACTATATGATATACCATACGGCTTATTGAGTGGCCTTTTTGATAAATTAAAGACATCCCTGACCACCCAATGCGCACATTTAGTATGGTCAGCATATAAACATCTCAATATCGATCTAAATTCCGACGGCGGATGGCTAGTAACCCCCATAGATATCCTAAAAAGCACGCATCTAGAAATCGTACAAATCCTAGGAATATCCCCCACCCTCTTCACCCATCCCGTCATTTTATCTTAACTTCCACCCAAGGGAGGTCAAAGGAAAATCAAAAGGAAATCAAAGGAAATCAAAGGAAAATCAAAGGAAAATCAAAGGAAAATACCCCCACACATCATTTAAACGTCTAAGTAGGGTTCCACCTCAAAGTGCAATCCCACTGCAGCCGTACTCCCCCTTACATTGGTGGGTGTGGATAAGTGAGCATTATAATTTTATCTTGACTTCGACCAAAGGGAGGTCAAAGGAAAATTATAATACTCACTTATCCACACTTCCACACCCATAACCTCAAAAACGGCTGCCAGCACTTTCAGTGTGGCAGCCCTAACTTTTTTTCATAGACATACCCCAAAAATATAGCATCCCTTATTTTTTTCTCAATAAAAGAAGTAGGCGAGATAGTCTGCAAAACTATTTGATTTTTTAATATCACTTCATGCTCTGAGAAAAATGCAATCGCATTAAAATGAACATAGCCATATGTATAAGACGGGCTTGGCATATAAGGGGGTTGGCGAAACTTAATAGGGATAAAGATGCACTGTTTATTAAATAATAAAGGAAGATTACACTTTGCATGAAGGACGTCACAACTCCAATTATGTATGGCTTCATAGTTTAGCATAGCTTCAAAATAAAGCTGAAGAATATATTTAGCCACATTAGGTTTCACATATTTTTGAGTGCCATCATGATACAAGACACAAGCATGTGTATTTTTTTCTTCATTATAAAAAGGAAAGAAGGCATCTATATCTAAATAATTCATTTCATCATCTCCTCAATCATATGGGCCTCCTCTTTCCACATAAATTCATATTTTTTCTTAATATCTAAATAGGCATAAGTAAGGAGTTTAGCATCTACTATTTTCTTCTCAATATACTTAATAGAAGAAAGGGTAGGTAAGCTGACTTGGCTTTTTAAAATCACCTCTTTGTTTGAGTAATGCGCTATGGAACCTAAATTAACATAGCCATAAACGACTGAAATTCTATTATTTTCACCTTCAATGGCAAATTTAATAGGGATGAAGACATTAAGATTATCAATAATAAGTGGCAAAAGGTGCTTTGAACCAGTCACTTTGGAGCTCCATAAACGAATAGAACGCTCATCTAAACCGGTGTCATAAAGTAAATGAGGAATAAACTGTCTGATACTGTAATGAGAGTATTGCTTGGTGCCGTTCGTAAGTAAAATACAAGTTTGTGCAGGGCCTTCTTTTTTGTAAATCGGGAAAAACGCATCGATTTCAAAATACTTCATAGTTTCATCTCCTTAATAATATAGAACGTGTGTTCGGTTGTGTAAGACAAGTATAACCCAATAGGTAGAATATTACAATAAAATTATTTCAAATTTTTAGAAATTTTAATAGAACGAGTAGATAAATGTGTTAAAATAAAGGAAAAGCGTTAAGCGATAAAGGTTTAAAAATATAAAGGTAAATATATAAATACAATAGTAAAGGAGACAAATATGGATTTATTAACGAAAGTAAGAGAACAATTTAAAAAAGACCGCTTTGCCACAGAAGCGACGGGCATTACTATTGAGGCAGTAGACGAAAATTATGCCAAATGCCAACTAATCGTAGAAGAAAAGCACATGAATGCTGCTGGCAGTGTAATGGGTGGGGCATTATTCACTTTAGCTGACTTTACCTTTGCTGTAGCTGCCAATGTGGGAGGCGTGCTTACTGTTTCGGTAACAAGCCAGATTACGTATTTAAATCCAGCCAAAGGTAAGGTGCTCACAGCCGAAACGCACTGCGAAAAGGCAGGACGACGTACCTGTTCATTTACGATTCATATTACGGATGAATATGATACCCAAGTTGCAAATGTAGTCATTACGGGTATGCGCGTTGGATAAGATATAGTCATGTATGTAGGAAGCACAACTTCTATCATACATAAGGAGGTTGTGCTTTATGATTTTAGCAACGCTGATGTGTAGGTCGCGTAGAAAATACGAGGAACTTTATTGAATGATCATTGCCCTTTAAAATATTTAAACTAAAGATATCAAAGGTATTTCTTGAGGCATTACTCATGCTGTTAAAAAGCACATAGTGTTCAAAGAAGATGTAAGTACCTAACTGTCCTGAAATCAAAATAGGATTACCATTAAAGTTATAACAGATATTGTTATAGCTAATAGAGAGTAGTTGATCACAAGATTTAAGAGGTAAACTTGCAACTTCATGATGAGGTGGATTGACATAGTTGATATGGCTAGAGCGGATAGTAGCGAGTGAATGACATTCTTTAGGATCAGGGATAATGACGCCAAATGCGAAACCTTGTCTACTACCATCTACAGTAGCCATAGCAATTAGTCGTGATGGGCATTGTGTTAGGAAAGCATTAGAAGAAATATTGTTGTTAGTAGCTGCAGTACCCGTTTCGGTAACTGTCTTTGTACCCACGCCAGTTACAATAGGTGCACCAGAAGCAAAACTACTAAGAGCAGGTATTTCTTCAACGAGTTCCCAAGGACTACCATCTGTTGTGACAGACCAAGTTTCAGCAGAAGAGTTAGGGATTTCTCTTGTGACGCCACTATCAGCAGCAACTAAAAAGAAGTCGGGGACTTCTTCGCCACGGAAATTCGTTACTGAAATATCCCGTAGTACGATTGTAATTGTAATCTCATTGCCACTTGGCGGTGTAGTAGGCATATAAAGTGCAACATGACCAGGAATACCCGTATAGGCAGTTTTACCAAATGGCGCACAAGGTGTTGTGGGGATTGTAAAACCTTCAAACTTAACCTGTGCTGCTGCAGTAGGATTACCTTGAACAGACAAAGATAAATCAAATGAAATGAAATAGCCACCAGCAATAGCATTTGTCACAGTCGTTGAAGCAGAATGTTGTGTGAGAGAAAGCAATGTGCCAAAGTCAATCCAGCCAATAAGAGGTGCCAAGACCCCTTTGCTATTAGTAGCAGCATATTGAACTTGTAACATAAGGAACCTCCTTCTAAATAAATTTATCTACTATATAATATTCAAAAGGTCTATAATAGTCCCATCATTTTGTAGAATTACGTAATGATGACTGAAATTAACCACTCAGGTGGAAAATTTGCATCTTAGATAAAAAAATCATACATTTTGAGCAGGAGAATATAATTAAATTAGATAGAGAAAAACACAATAGACGTGTTATAAGAAAGGATGGATTGATGATGGAAAAAGCAGTTACATTATTTATAACAATGTGTCTTATACTTGTAACACCCATTACAGTAACCGCACATACAACAAATGAATATGCAATATCCACTACATCCGAAACAAGTCCCGTTAATAAAAATGAAACATATGATATAAGTGGTCATATAAAAGATAAAAAAGGAAAGGCACTAGCAGGCACATTTGTAATTCCATCGCAAAATGGAGAGCTCATTGGAGCAGGTACCTATACAGACGAAAATGGTACATACGTTTTAAAAGAGCTCAAAACTGGAAAATATCATTTAATCGTGGTAACGATACCAATCAAAAAAGATACCTACAGCCAGGCTCAAGGCGCTACAGAGATTCAAGAAATTACAGTGAAAAATAAAGATATGGACGCAATAGATATTGTCGTGACACTTTAGAAAAGAATATTTTAAATAACGACTAAAGCGAGTCATAAAATAATATAAGCAGCATATAGTATAGAGAAACAATAAGAAGTTGAAAGACAATGGATAAATAAAAGACCAAAGTTATGAGATTAGAAGTATGAGATTAGAAAAAGGTCATGAGATTGCAAATATGTAAGAATATACAATGAATGTCACATAAGGTAGAAAGTTTTAACTAGAAGACAATTTATATGAATATATGACAGCAAAGATATAAAAATTTAAAATGAATAAATCACAACGATAAAAGGCCATCTGTGAATATCACAAATGGCTTTTATTTTTTCACTTTTTCCTCAAAGTTATTCACATTCTTGGGATAACTCATGTGATTTCTGTGGAAAACACAAAAATTAACATTTTTAATCTGTGGATAACGTTGGCGAAAAATGTTTAAAAATGTGTATAACCTATAAATTATAAAATGAACGTGAAAAAAGATTATACACATATTACTGTGGAATAACTGTGTATAATGTGGATAAGTTCATTTTATAGCTTTATGCGATGTGGATAAATGTAAAAATCCACTCGAATAAAAGCGGAATATAATTCCCCTTTAATTGTGCCCAGATTTGTAATTATAATGCAGCATAAATGAATATACAAGTAAAATATTTAATATAGAGTATAAATTTGCATAACTAATAGGGGTATGGCCAAAGGAAATAGGAAAAAAATCTTATGAATTGTAGCATTTATGCTATAATTTAGCTGTATATAGAAGTAACAGTAACAGGCAAATAGTTATAAAATGGGAGGGACTATGAAGCGGAATTTATACCTGGAACTAAACCAGGAAGTCAAAGTGGAGGGAGTAAACTACATTGTAGAAGGCTGGATAGAATTTTCGGCGCAGTCAGATGGGTGTAGTTGGAGAGAGTACAAGATTCGGAGGAAACAAGGGAAACAGTACAAATGGCTAAGTATAGATGAAAATTATGAAGAGTATGCTGTTTATGAGATGACACATAATACTTCTTTATTAGAACAGGCTGTTTTAGAAAGAGATGGCTATAAAAAGGTAGACTCCGGAAAAGCTAGTGTGCTAGATTATGCAGGCAAAGTAGATGTGGCAAGAGGAGAACGTGTAAGTTTTGCCGAATATGAGGATAGTACAGAAGAAAAAATCCGTGCCATAGAGCATTGGAAAGATGAAACGGAATATTCAACAGGTTATTACTTAGATGAAGATGAAATTGTACCTTTAGAAAGGCGTGCATATACGACTTATAATGATGAAAATCAGAAAAGCAACAGTAGAAATAGTAGTGCTAATTATAGGACGTATAGGAAAAGCAAGCAGGGTGTGTCTAGTTTTAATATGATGGGGATATTTATTATATTAGCTGTGATAATTGCTAGTATTACGGCTTTAACATCTACGAAGACTATAAGCAAGTATTTACAAGGTTCAGCTAATTTTATATATGTAACCTCCATTACAAGTGATATTAATGCGCAGCAAAAAGCAGATGTGTATAAAACTTCTTTAAGTGTCCAAAGTGCAGCAGAAGCAATCTTAAGTCAGGTTGCTAAGCATGTTACCAATGTAGATGAAAATGCAGAAGGGGGCACGGTAGCAATTTTAACTAAAAAAGAGTATGCCTTGGTTTATACCAGTGAAGAAGGTGAAACCTTGGTACAGGTAAGCAATAGGGCGTATGCATATAGTAGTAGAAATGAGCCTTATCATAGCAGGGCAAATACCTCTTTGTACTATCGCCACTACTATTATGATAAGGGGTACATGAGTGATAGTAAGCGCTATAAAAATGCTACAAGTGGCTATGAAGATTATACAGATAGCGGTGTAGAAGTAAATACATCTAATCATTATAAAACTTATACCAATACCATTAGGCAACAAAGCACAGCCTCTAGAAGTTCTTCAGGTGGCGGTACAAGTTCAGGAAAATAAAAAATTGGAGAATAGATTATTAGGAGGAAAAGAAGATGTGGGATGTTTTAGTAACAGTAATTTACTCGGCAGTAGGTCTATTACTTATGATAGTAGGCAATTTTTTAATCGATTTAGCGATTCCTTGTGATTTTCCAGAGGAAATCAAAAAACGTAATACAGCAGTGGGTTACATTATGGCAGGTGCCTCCATTAGCATTGGTTTAATTGTAAGAAGTGCAGTCATGTCACCAGGCGTGGAAGTAATTGAGCAAACATTAATGGGTGGTGTAGTGAGTACCGTGCTTTATTCTGCACTAGGTATTATATTATGTATTTTAGGTTACTTAGGATTAGTTGTTTTTAATCGTAAATATGATCTAAACAAAGAAATTGGTGAAGGAAATGGTGCAGCAGGACTTATGGTGATGGGAATGTTCATTGGGCTTGCACTTATTATTAGCGGTGTTATTTACTAAGTGAAAAACGAGGAAGAGAAATGTTAGAAGAAGAAAAACAGTTTAGTGCGAAGCTTTTAATGCTAACCACATTAATTATATCGGGATGTTCGATTATATATGAGGTTTTGATTAGTTCAGTAAGTTCTTATTTGGTGGGGGATAGTATTAAGCAGTTTTCCATTACAATTGGCTTATATATGAGTGCGATGGGCCTGGGCTCTTACTTATCCAAGTACATTAAGAAGAACTTATTTGATTTCTTTGTAAGTGTAGAGATTGGGGTTGGAATTTTCGGTGGGTTAAGTGCTCTTACATTATTTATGTCCTATGTAAAAATCGAAAATTATAATCTAGTCATGTACATACAAATAATATTAATAGGAATTTTAGTTGGTTTAGAGATTCCGCTTTTAACACGTATTATAGAAGAAAATAATCCTAATTTAAGGGTGACTTTATCTACTTTGTTTAGTTTTGATTATATAGGTGGGCTTATTGGTTCTGTAGCCTTTCCATTAATCCCTTTACCTGAGATGGGTTATTTTGCAACATCATTTTTAACTGGATGTTTAAATATATTGGTAGCCTTTATTATTGTATGGCAATACAAACGTTATATAGTGAAGTATAACTTTTTTAAAATGGTAAGTATATTATCGTTTATTGTTTTATTACTAGGTGCGGTTTTCTCAGAAAATCTAGCAAAAAATGTGGAGGGCAATCTATATAGAGACAGGGTGGTTTATTCTCAGCAAACACCTTATCAAAATATTGTAGTAACGAAACATAAGGATGATTTGAGACTTTTTATAGATGGCAATTTGCAGTTTAGTACAGCTGATGAATATCGCTATCACGAAAGCCTAGTACATATTCCTATGTTAGCTGCGCCCAATAAGCAAAGGATACTTGTCTTAGGCGGCGGAGATGGCTTGGCAGTTAGAGAAATTTTAAAGTATGACGAGGTAGAAAATATCGTTATGGTAGATTTAGACCCTGAAATCGTAGAACTATGCCGCAGTCATGAAGCAATTCGAACTGTCAATGAAGGGGCTTTAGATAGCGAGAAGCTAAGGATAGTAAATGAAGATGCTTATAAATACTTAGAAGAAACAGATGAGCTTTTTGATGTTGTTATTATAGACTTACCTGATCCAAATAATGAAAGTTTAAATAAGCTCTATAGCAATGTTTTTTATAGACTTGTAAAGAATCATCTAGCACCAGAGGCAGTTATGAGCATTCAATCTACGAGTCCTTATTATGCACCTAAAGCTTTTTGGTGTATTAATAAGACTTTAGAAGCAGAAGGATTAAACGTAATGCCTTATCATGCACAAGTACCTACTTTTGGGGATTGGGGATTTCAATTAGCATCAAATGACAAAATAAATATAGAACAAATAAAAACTAACTTTAGTCAAAATAACTTAGTGACACGTTTTTTAAATCTCGATACAATAGAAAGATTATTTGTTTTTAGTGAAGATGAAAGGGTGGATAAATCTTCCTTAGAGATTAATAGCCTACTTACCCCTAAGCTTTTAACATATTATTTAGATGCTGTCAAAGAATGGCGATAGTTTTATATTGCATAACACGTAGAAAATGGTATCATTAATAAAGTAGCATTGAGGTACAAGTAGAGGAAGTATAAGGGGGCACCGGTATGTCGATTGCAGCGATGATACAATATGTGTACACTACACTAATGGTGGCATTACCAGTGTTCATAGTAATAGCCATCTTGCGCGTGATTTATCTAGAAAAGAAAAATAGAACCCACCATTTAACTTGGAGAAGAGAGCTGGGTGTACATTGTTTCATTATGTATATGGTGAGTCTATATGAGATTACAGCAATTAGGTTTGGGCTAGGCTTAAGCATGGAAAACATGATGATGCGTCAAACGCGTGTTAGTTTAGAACCAATGGTTGTTTTATTGAAGTGGTTAAAAAAGGGGATTTGGTGGCACCTCTTTTATAATGTAGTAGGTAATTGTGTATGGTTTATACCTATGGGGATTTTGGTACCAGCACTTTTTAAAAAGCAAAGGAAGCTTTGGAAAGTCACTATGATTGGGGCATTTGTGTCGTCATCTATTGAAATATTGCAGTACATACTTTGTACAGGTGTAACGGATATTGATGATGTGATTTTTAATACATTGGGTACGATTATTGGTTATTGTATTTGGAAGGTATTAAAAAAATTATTTAAGATAAAATAAAGTCAATCTAAAGAAGTTATTGCATAGAGGAATCCAGAAGATGCAAGAGGCTTCTTTTTTTTTATAGCCGTTACTTTTAATCATAACATTGTGAATTTGGGACAAACTAAGTAAGTAAATGTTATGTATTGAAAGTAGGTTCTAAGATGCACAAAGTATGGCTGGTTTTTAAACAAGATTTCAAGAATATCTTTACTAATGGCATTACATTTATCATGATTATTTTACTACTTATAATACCAGCTATATTTGCCGGTTTTACAATTAAAGCAAATGGAATGCCTATTAATAGTAGTAGCAATGTAAAGGTTGCATTAGTAAATAAAGATATAGGTGGCATAGTCAATAATACGGTAGTAAATGTAGGGGATAAAATTACCAGATTAATTAAACAAGATACAAAGATTGATTGGCAAATTACATCTTATGATGATGCATTAAGAGGTTTACTAGTAGGTAAATTTTATGGGATGTTAGTGATTCCACCAGAGTTCACCGAGGGAATAGCAACCCTTACAACGGATACACCAGTACTGCCTAAAATATCCTATATCATGAATAATAAAGAAAGTGTCTTTACCCCCACGTTTACAGAGACAAGCAGTACAAAGCTTCAAATATATGTAGTCCATGGTATTACTTATGCAATTAATGAAGCGACAAGGAGTGTACTAGGAAAATTAGACATAGACTTTACAATTAATAGTACAGAACTCAAAGGCACAGTAAACGCTTTTTTAGATTTGGACGAAAAAAGGGAATTTTATATAGAAAGACTTAAGGAGTATCGGGAATTAGTGGGAGGTGTCATGATTTCTCTCTCCAACTTAAGAGATGAATTACCTGATTTAAATCAAAATATAGATAGGATAGAAAGTTTAGGTGCAAAGGCGGAACGCTTTATAGCCATAGTGGATGAAATGGAGAAAGCGTATGCTGAGACAACAAATAAGAGTCTATTATTACAAATTGATAAGACAAAAGAACTTATTTCTGAAATTCAGGAGTTAACGACTTACATTAAAGAAGAGATTCCACAGCTGCAAGATATGATTAAAGACTCTGATGAAATGGTCACCCAGGCATATGGTACTTTTAATAAGGTAGATAGTAGCATTATGGATATCACAAGAGATTTACATGGATTAGAGTATAAATTAGGATTTCTAGCTGAGAATAATGACATTAATAAACTAATTTATATAGTAGAAAATGATCCGCAGTTACTCAAAGAATATATTGCAGCACCAGTATTATTAGAAAGGCAAGATATTAAGACGCTTCCCAATTATAGTTCAGATTTAGCACCATTTAATATAACTATTGCTATGTGGGCTGGAACAGTACTTTTGGTAACCATGTTGTCTACAAAGTTTCAAGTGCCACAATCTAAGGAAGAGAATACATCACAGGAGCAGATTAATGATATATCTGTTCTTCAAGAGTATTTTGGAAAAGGGCTATTTTTTATAGTTTTAAGCTGCATTCAAGATATTATTGTCGTAATAGCTATTAAGCAAGTATTAGGTATATATATTGCCAATTTAGGTTTGTTTTTTGGACTAGCGATTATTGGAAGTATTACATTTACAGCCATTATATATACGTTAGTAAGTGTGCTTGGCAATGTTGGAAAGGTAATTATCTATTTGCTGTCTATATTACAATTCTTCTTCTTAGGCGGCGTATTTCCAACACAGATTGCCCCACCAGTATTCCAGCATATTAATAATGTATTGCCATTTATATATGTTATAGGAAGCCTTCGTGAAGTACAAATAGGTATCATTACAAGCAATTTATTGAAAAGTAGCGTGATTTTGCTAAGCTTTACAATATGGGCGATTCTCTGCGGCATGATAGGAAGAACTTTTTTGTGGCCAGGCATAGAAAAACTTAGACTTATAGTAAGGGCATCTCACTTAGTAAAGCAAGATTATTAAATAAAAAGCAATGGATATGCTACTTACAATTTCAAGTAGGCATATCCATTATGATAGCTTTTAGTATTTCATTATTGTAGTTTTAGTATTTTGTTATGATAGCTTTTAGTAATTTATTATTAAGTTTTTTAGTATTCTGTTAATGTAAGTGGTATGTATTTAAGGTCTTCAATGTTTTCTGCATAAGTTGCCTCATCTCCACTAATACTAATAGAGTAGAAGGTATTATCTGTTTGTGCATAGACGAAATAAGCTTTATTAGTTGTATTCTCATCTACTTTGACAGTAAGTTCATAAGCTTTAGCAGCAATAAGGTTATCCGCTTCGATATTCACAAGTTCAGTAGCTTCTGCTAATGATAAAAGTTTAGGGATTCCTTGTTCTTCATAAAGCTTAATGAAGGCATCAAGATCTTCACCTTCCATATCTTCTGCTACAGTAGAAATAGGATAGTAGTCTACCATAGCTGTTAATGAGCGTGAATCATCCATGTCCACGACTAATATATCTGTATTAACTGTATCTTGAATCCAGTGTGCTGGTAAATCAATAGAGTAAAGTCCATTTTTGATTGTAAATGTTTTGAGCTCAACATCAGTAGGAAGTGCAGGTGTTTCTGTCTTGATTGTAGTACCTGCAGAATCTGAAGTTGTAGTTGTATTACCGTTATCTAAAGTTGTTTGGCCGCAGCCTACTGCTGAAAGTGCAAGAGTACCCATAAGCAAGCTAAATAATACCGTCTTAAATTTTTTCATTTTAAAGCTCCTTCTAAAAAAGAATTATTGCATGAATTTAAGTTTATTTTATATGAAAAGTATAAAACATACAATGAAAAATAAAATATTTTATTATGTACAAAATCTATTGTAAATAATATGTATGTAATTTGTATAGAGAAACCAGCTAAAAATGTGAAATATACATCTAGATAAATAGGTTTCTCG
>NZ_CEVXFV010000055.1:0-26542 GCF_982396655.1 Cellulosilyticum sp.
GAGCAGAGGACTGAAAATCCTCGTGTCGCTGGTTCGATTCCGGCTCTGGGCATTTGTCATGGGTCACTAGCTCAGTCGGTAGAGCACTTGACTTTTAATCAAGTTGTCCGGGGTTCGATTCCCCGGTGGCTCATAATTTATAAAGAAGTCTTACATTTAATGAATAATTAGGTGTAAGACTTCTTTTTTATTATAAAATTGGTTATAATAGGTAATAAATAGTGAGTAAAATGGATTTATAGGAAGATAGGGGAATGTAGAAATGAATAATTATCTTACAGAGCAAGATATCGAGAAGATGAAAAAGGAAATAGAATATAGAAAAGTTGTAGTTCGTAAAAAGAGAAATGAGGAAGTAAAAGAAGCGCGTGCACATGGTGATTTAAGTGAAAACTTTGAGTATAAGGCTGCAAAAAGAGAACGTGGAAGAAATGAAGGGCGTATTAAATACTTAGAGAAAATGATTAAGACCTGTACAGTTATTGAGGATAATACTGCAAGTGATGAAGTTGGCTTAGGAAAGGTAGTAACCGTTAATTTTATAGAGGATGATTTCTGCGTAGATTATACTATTGTTACAACAATGGAAATGGATGTGGTTAATAATAAGATTAGTATTGAATGTCCTTTAGGAAAAGAGATTTATGGAAAGAAAGTTGGACAAGAGGTGGAAATAGATTCGCCGGACGGAAAATATATGGTAAGAATTGAAGCGATAAAAAACTTATAAGAAATAAGAAAAGCTGTAATAAATTGCGACAAGCTTGAATATACATTAGTAACAATGTGAGGGAGTTGTTGCTATATGAATCAAATAGGATTTAATATTTTAAGAAGAGCACAGGATAATGCAAAAGAAGCAGATAAGCTATCAACCTTTTTTAAAGAGAGAGGTGTACAGCTAAAGGAAGTACGACGTAATCCTGATAGATATGCTGATATGATTAAACAGTATAGTAAGATTTGTATTAATGAGGGGCTATTTGAAGAAAGTAGGGACCGCTTACAATTAGAATTTAATAGGCTGTGTGAGTATCATCAACGAAATGAAGAGGCATTGACAAAAGAATTTATGGGAATTGCAAAAGAGATTATTCTTACTATGCCAGAGGAACTGATATGATAAATAAAGGAGGAGGTGTCGCGAAACTTTTTATAGTTTCACGATATCTCCTTTTAATTTGGGGAGATACAGGGGATATTTATTGTATTTAGTTATATATTAATGTAAACTTATACGGGTAGAATTTATCACGGATATTAGTTTGGATTTTTATTTTAGAATAAGGATATATAGTTAAAGAAAATTAATTTGGTAGATTGTAGTATTATACTAGGACTATGTAGATATGAAGATTTACTTTAAGTTTTACTAAAAGATTAATAGAGAAAAGAGTGATTAAGTGAATGCACCTTTATATAATGAATTAATAGCATATAGTAACTCTAAGTTAGCATTTCATATGCCAGGACATAAATTTGGAAGTATAGCAGATTTAAACAAATTAAATTTATCTTCATTAGATAATACTGAAGCCATGGGATTAGATAACTTATATGAGGCAGAAGGTATTATTAAGGAAGCAATGCTTCTTATGGCTGATTTTTATGGAGCTAAGGATAGTGTATTTTTAACAAATGGTTCGACAGCAGGTGTCATTACTAGTATATTAGCAACTTGCAATGAGGGCGATGAATTAATTGTGGCTAGAAACTCACATCATAGTGTATGGAGTGCTTTAGTGTTAGGTGGCATAAAACCTATATACATTAGCCCAGAATATATACAGAAAGATGATATTTTAGGTGAGGTTACAGTTGATACTGTAAGAAGGGCATTTGAGACACATCCAAATGCTAAGGGAATTATTATTGTAAGTCCTACTTATGAGGGAATCGTATCGGATATTAAGGGAATTGCAGAAGTTGTACATGAATATGATAAGGTTTTAATAGTTGATGAAGCACATGGGGCACATTTTGTGTTGGGCAATTGTTTCCCAGTTAGTAGTACTAGGCTAGGGGCAGATATTGTAATTAATAGTATGCATAAAACATTGCCTGCACTTACACAGAGTGGTGTATTACATATATGCTCTAATAGAGTGAAGTATGACAAAATTATAGAGACGCTTAGAATGGTACAAACAAGTAGTCCTTCTTATATGATGATGGGATTAATGGATTATATACGTTGTTATATATTGGAACACCATGTATTAATTAAGAAGCAGTATGTAGATGAATTAGTGGCAATGCGTCAGAGGTTGAGACAATTACAAGTGTTGAGACTTGTAGAGGGGACACCACATGCATATGATATTAGTAAGGTAATCATTTCTACTGCGAATACTAATATAAGTGGCTATCAATTAGCGAGTGTATTAAATAAAGAATATGGTATTGTGGTAGAAGCTGCACTTGATACGTATATTATTTTAATGACGACTATGGCAGATACAAGAGAAACTTTAACTAGATTAGAGCAAGCATTAAGATATATTGATTCTTGTTTAGAATATCGCCAAACATATGAGGGAATTAATAATTTTATGAGTCGTGAAATTGTATTAGGTGAATGTCCTAGATCAATTCATTATGGTAATAAGGTATGGGAAACATTAGATGAGTGTGTAGGTAAGAAATCGGCTAATAATATTATGTTATATCCACCAGGCATTCCAATCATTTGTATTGGTGAGGTAATTAGAGATGAGCATATTGATATGATTCGTAGATTTAGAAGTAAGTTACAGGGTATTAAGAGATTAGATAATCAAATACTAATACATGTTGTATAGTACATGGGTACATTAGAAGTTGGAGGTACAAATGGGAAAAATATTTTGCTTGATGGGAAAGAGCAGTTCAGGTAAAGATACTATATTTAAGAAGTTACGAGAGAGAGATGAATTAGGATTAAGACCGGTGGTAACTTATACGACTAGACCGATGCGTCAGAATGAGACTAATGGTGTAGAGTATTACTTTATTAATGAGGAGACGTTAAAGGAATATGTTACAGCAGGGAAAGTAATCGAGAAGAGAGTTTATCATACTGTATTTGGCGATTGGTATTATTGCACTATTGATGATGGACAAATTAAGTTAGATCAAGAAGATTATTTATTGATTGTTACTTTAGAGGCATATAATAGTTTGAAAAAATATTTTGGTGAGGAGAATGTGGTGCCTTTATATGTAGCACTTGAAGATGGGGTGCGATTAGAAAGGGCATTACAAAGGGAAAAACAAGAAATAACACCTAATTATGATGAAGTATGTAGAAGGTTCTTAGCAGATAATCAAGATTTTAGCAAAGAAAATTTACAAAGCAGTGGTGTAGAAAAACAATATATTAATATTGATTTAGAGAAATGTATAGAAGAAATTACTGAGGATATATTAAAAAATAAGGAAAGACCGAAATATAATTAAGAAGTGTTTAAATTTATATTCCTTGGGTATGCTTTAAATAGAAGAATTTAAACTTGAAATAGAGGAAAGACTGTCCTATTATAAAAGATAGTAGGATTGAGGTAAGGGAAAAATACACATTATAGTAAGTGGGGGATGTTATGGCTAATATACAAATTAGTCAAATCCAAATGCCAAAGCTGAGGGATTTGCCAAGTGTTACAGAGAATAAGGTTGATAAAGGATTTCGCTTTACGTTACTTAGTCAATTAGATGATTCTGAGCTAAATGATAAGCTTAAAGCAATGATTGAGGATATTACAACACAGGGACAGAAGATTGCAGAGCATATGGACATACGAGATATGAAGGTATATCGTAGTATGATTTCTAATTTCTTCGGTGAGGTAGTAGCTAATTCACATAAGTTTTCTAGAGAAAACTTTTTGGATAAGAGAGGACGCCATAGAGTATATGGTGTGGTTAAATTAGTTAATGATAAATTGGATGAATTAGCTAAGGAATTAATTAGTACTGAGAAAAATCAGATGGAGATATTAAATCGAGTAGGAGAAATAGAAGGACTCGTTTTAGATATTGTGACTTAAATAGTGGGATTTAAATGTTCGTGGAATTATACACGAACATTTTTTGTAGAGTAGGAAAGTGTGGTTTTTAACCTTCTTGTGTCTAAGCTCAAAATTTGAGTTGAGAATGTGATGTTAGTCGCGTTACTTTGAAGAGGTAGAAAGATACATTTTATAAAATATAAAAGTTGATGAGGATAGGTTATGGAAATATTTCAAAATATTATAGGGAATGAAGGTGCCAAGGAGTATTTTAATAGGGCGATTAATAAGAAACAGTTATCGCATAGTTATATTTTTGAGGGACCATATGGTGTAGGAAAAAATACTTTTGCGATAGAGCTGGCAAAGACCATTATGTGTGAAGGTGAAAGTAAGCCATGTAATGAATGCCCTTCATGTACAATGATTAATGCGAGAACGCATCCGGATTTAATTGTCATAGAGAAGGATACGAATGTAACTAAAGTTGATAACATTAGGGAGCATCTAATTCGTGAGATGGAGATTAAACCATATCGTAGTGAACATAAGATTATTATTGTAAAAGCGGCAGATACAGTTAATGTACAAGGGCAAAATGCCATGCTAAAAACTATTGAGGAACCACCTGGTTATGGCATTATTATTTTAGTGTGTGAGAATATGGGGAGTTTATTGCCAACGATTAAGTCTAGATGTATTACAGTACGCTTTAATCCTCTTAATAAGGAAGAGATGGATGCATATTTAGTAAATCGTGGTGTAAGTGGCACACGAAAGGATGTTATTAGTAAGTTATCAGATGGTAGTATAGGCGTTATTAATGATATCCTAGAGGACGAGCATTATATGGACATTAGGCAGCAAACTGTAGGCTTTATTGAAAGACTAGAAAAAGCTAACTTAATGGAGATTTATGATTTAGTTAAAGAGATGACAGATTTAAAAGATGATTTGGAGCAGATTTTGAAGTTTTGGCTCCTTTGGTATAGGGATGTGGCAGTGTATAAAACGTCTAAAAGTAGAGATTTGTACTATATTGATTACCAAAAACAGCTGTTGGACATGTCTAGTAAATTAACGTATAATAAAGTTAGTCAGAATATAGAACACATTAAAAAGGCGATTTTAGATATAAAACAGAATATATATAGTACATTTGTAATAGAGAATTTATTATTGCAGCTGAAGGAGAGAAAAAAATGATAACCGTTATAGGAATAAGGTTTAGACGTGCGGGAAAAATTTATTATTTTGAACCGGAAAACGTAACTTATGAGCAAGGTCAACATGCTATCGTTGAAACCGCGCGTGGTATAGAGTATGGCGAAGTTGTTATTGCTAATAAGGAAATAGATGAATCAGAAGTTGTACAACCTTTAAAAAAGGTAATTCGTTTAGCTACGCCTGAAGACGATGAAAAATATAGACAGAATAAAATTAAAGAAAAAGAAGCATTCTTTATTTGTAAAGAAAAAATCATTAAACATAAATTAGATATGAAACTCATTGATGTGGAATATACATTTGATAATAACAAGGTATTATTCTACTTTACATCTTATGAGCGTGTAGATTTTAGGGAGCTTGTAAAAGAGCTAGCGTCTATTTTTAAAACACGTATTGAACTTAGACAGATTGGTGTTAGAGATGAGACCAAGATGTGTGGGGGTATAGGTATTTGTGGACGTTCTTTATGTTGTAATACATTTTTAGGAGACTTCCAACCTGTATCTATTAAGATGGCCAAAGAACAAAGTTTATCACTTAATCCTATTAAAATTTCTGGGATTTGTGGTAGACTTATGTGCTGTTTAAAATATGAGCAAGATTGTTATGTAGAAATTAGAGATCGTTTACCAGTTGTAGGTGATACAGTTATTACACCAGATGGTAAAGGTGAAGTGCTTTCAGTTAATGTTTTACGTGAGCAGGTTAAAGTAGCTGTTAAGAAGAAAGATAAGGATGAAAAGGAAGCTATCATGTATCTTGCTAAGGATTTAAAAATTATTGGTAAGAAGAAAAAATGCGGTGGTGGCTGCTGTGGAAATAATAGAGGAGATATCGATAAAGAGTATGAAGGATTTGACTTTAGTTCGCTCGAATGAGAGAGTAGATGATTTAGAGAGAAATGGATATAGACTCATACAAAATCCCGAAGTGTTTTGCTTCGGGATTGATGCTATTTTGTTAGCACATTTTGCAAATGTAAGGAGTCAGAAACAAAAGATTTTAGATATAGGAACAGGGACAGGCATTATTCCTATCGTTATGCATGCTGTTTATGGAAAAGGACATTTTACAGGTATTGATATTCAAGAAGAGATGATCGAGATGGCTTCTCGTTCTGTGAAGCTTAATGAAATTGAAGCAGATGTGAATATGAAGGTAATGGATATTAAGGACTATAAAAACCATTTTGAAAGTGGCACATTTGATATTATTACATGTAACCCACCTTATATGAAAGGTCATGCAGGATTAAAGAATGAACATCCTTCTAAGACTATTGCAAGACATGAAGTCGCATGTACATTAGAAGATATTATACAGGCAGCAGGGTATATGCTGAAGTATGGTGGGAAAATGTGCATGATTCATAGACCACATCGTTTAGTCGATATCTTTTGTACAATGAGAAAGTATAATATTGAACCTAAAGTAACACGTATGATTTACCCTAAACAAGGGAAGGAGCCAACAATGGTGCTTGTAGAGGGCGTTAAGAATGGAAAACCGGAGCTTCGTGTACAGAAACCACTCATTGTATATAATGATGATAATACGTATACGGATGAAATTTTAGAGATTTATGGTAAAAAAGGCCGTCAGGAAGAAAAAATATAGAGCAGCTAGTAGTAGAAAAGAGGATTCAAAATATGGAGTATGGGACACTTACTTTATGTGCAACGCCGATTGGAAATTTAGAAGATATCACATATAGAGCAGTCAGATTAATGAAAGAGGCGGACTTTATTGCAGCAGAGGATACAAGACATACTAAGAAGTTATTAAATCATTTTGAGATTCATACAAGACTAATTAGTTATCATGAGCACAATAAAGTTGAAAAAGGACCTGAATTAATTCGTTTATTAAAAGAGGGAAAAAATATCGTACTTGTGACGGATGCAGGAACCCCTGGTATTTCTGACCCTGGTGAAGATATGGTGAAATTAGCTTTAGAGGAAGGTATTACAGTAACATCTGCACCAGGAGCAGTAGCTGGAATTACAGCTTTGATTATTTCTGGGCAAGTGACTAGAAGATTTATTTTTGAAGGGTTCTTACCAGCACAGAAAAAAGAAAAAGCACAAGTTTTAGAGAGATTAAAAAATGAGACTAGAACAGTTATCCTTTATGAAGCGCCACACCGTTTAATTAAAACTTTAGAAGAACTTCGCATGGCAGTAGGTAATAGAGGAATTACTGTAACGAAGGAATTAACTAAAAAATATGAAACTGTTTTTAAGACAACACTTGATGAGGCTATTGCATTTTATAATGAAGAAGAGCCTAGAGGTGAATATGTTTTAATATTAGCTGGTAAGGATGAACAAGAGCTTCAAGAAGAGATTAAGCAAGAATGGACAAGCATGAGCATTGAAGATCATATGCAGTTTTATACTGATAAAGGAATGGATGAAAAATCAGCTATGAAACAAGTTGCTAAAGACCGCGGCGTGAGTAAACGTGACATTTATGCTTATATACATGCGTAAGCCTCAATCTAAATGATATATAGTTAAGAAATTTAGAGGTTAATATACTATGGGCTATAATATGTTTTATGACATATAGAGAAACAAATTAAAAACTTGAAATATACATGTAGGTAAATTGTTTTATCTCAATGATTTCACATGACTAAAAATCATGAATAACTAAAATTTATAAATGTGAAATCTATAAGATGGAGCATGGCATATTTAAAAATAATAATTAAAAGAGGCTTGTTAGGGAGAATGGAGATTCTACTTAACAAGTCTCTTTCTGATTTGAGAGTTCTAGAGTGCTAGGTTTAGCAAAGAAGATAACGAATTCAGTGCCTTCCCCAAGTGTACTATAAACAAATATTTTTGCTTGATGGGTGGCACAGATTTGATGGGCTATTGCAAGTCCTAAACCCGTACCACCTGTATTTTTATTACGGGCTTCGTCTACGCGGTAAAAGCGTTCAAATAAGTGTGGGATATGTTCTTTTGGGATACCTATTCCATTATCCTTTACAGAAAGAACGATATTTTGTTTTGTAATGGCGCAGCCTAGAGTGACACAACCACCTTCAGGGGTATATTTAAGGGCATTATCTACTAGGATACGAATAAGTTCTTTGATGAGCGCAGGGTCACCGACGAGTTGAACATTATCTTCTACTTTAGAAAGTAAATCGTGTTCATCGTCTATAAAGCTCGTTTCTTTGAGTACATCTCTGCATATTTTTGAGAGGTCTATAAGCTGCATTTCTACTTTTAAGGTATTTTTATCACTACGAGATAGAAAGAGTAATTTTTCTAAAAGATTTTTCATATTGGCTGTTTCTTGCGTAATGGACTGAATACTTTCTTCTAGGATTTTAGGGTCATCTTTTCCCCATCGATTAAGCATATCTGTATAGCCTTGAATGATAGCTACGGGTGTACGTAGTTCATGTGAGGCATCGGAAGCAAATTGTTTTTGGCGTTCAACAAAGACTTCAATACGATCCATCATTTCATTAAAGGTGAGTGCCAAGTCTTTAAGCTCATCTTTTGCACCCTTAGTATCAAGGCGTGTAACTAAATCAGTTCCTTTGATTTCTTTAACTGTTGTAGTCATATCCTTAAGTGGTTTTAACATTTTCTCGACAATATGTTTTCCAAGTAAAAAGAAGATTGCCAAGGAAATAAGCATCATGATTCCCATAAGTATGGAGAATTGCATAATTAAAGAATCAAAAGAAAGATTTTCTGATTGTGCCTGCTCTAAAAAGATACTTGTGCCAATAAAGTAGGTGATTGCAAAGAGTAATATATATAGACCGCTATAAAGTAAATTAATTTTAAAGGCAATTGAAAATCTAAATCTATTAAAGAATATGCTTACGGCTTTTAGAGCTAATAAGAATATACCATTTATAAGTGCTAGTAGGGCCTTAATAGTGAAAGCTATAGATGCATAAATTAAATAAAATGACTTTTTAATGACTCGCCACATCTTTTATTTGATACCCCATTCCTCTAATAGTATAGATTAATTTATCCTGGAAGTTTTGATCAATTTTATTTCTGAGATAACGGATATAGACATCTACCACATTGGTATCACCTAAATAATCATAACCCCAAACTTTTTCTAGAATTTGTTCCCTAGTGACAACTAAGCTTTTGTTACGCATGAGATATTCTAGAAGCTCGAATTCTTTTTTGGTGAGTGCGATAGGTGTAGTTTCATAACTAACTTCATATTTCTCGGGACATAAAGAAAGTTTGCCACAGGTTAATACTTCTTGCGTCATGGACGTAGAAGAAGATGGTGTTTTTAGTTTAAAGAGCACACGGATGCGGGCTAGGAGTTCTTCAATGGCAAAAGGTTTTGTAATATAATCTTGGGCACCTAAATCTAGCCCCATAACTTTATCCATAACGTCATCTTTGGCAGTAAGCATGATAACTGGTAAATCAGAAGTTTGGCGAATACGGCGTAGTACTTCCATGCCATTAAGAGAAGGAAGCATGACATCGAGAATCACTAAATCAAAGTTGCCATCTAATGCTTTACTGAGTCCTTCTCTACCATCATGAGAAAGGTCAACACTATACCCTTCATGCTCAAGTTCAAGTTGTAAAAAACGTGCAATTTTTACTTCGTCTTCTATGATTAATAATTGCTTCAAGGAATCACCTACTTTTTATATTTATATGATGTTAGTAACTTTCTTATATAAACTAAGTATACTAGAGTTGAACTATTAAAAAAATATATTTGTGCTATTTATATGATGTATATATAGTTAGAGTTGGTTTCTTTATAATTAGAGACACCAGTTATGAATTTGAAATAGGCATCTTGTAAATTAGTTGCGCTAGATGTGAAATCTATGTATAAAACAGCTAGTATTATGCCTATAGTTTAAATATAGACAAATACATATATATTTAAACAGATGTTATAAACAAGCACGAGTCTTATACGTAATACAAACTTGAAAAGGGCTGCTAGCACCTAGGTGTAAGCAGCCTCTTTTCGAGGGGTTATTTTGAAAACTCATCAAATGTTGAATTAATTTTATTGGCTAAGTCATTGTCACCTTTGATATGAATGCGTACACCAAAGACAAGAGCAATAATAATTGCAACGATAGATACATGGAAGCAAAGAATAATTGAAATTAAAGCAACAGAAAGTGGTACATCGATGTAAGTGCGATCTTTTTTCTTCATGATGAAATTAGTGGCATTTAATTTATTAATGAAGTTTGTAATTTTTTCACTAGTAGAATTATGATTTGTGTTATGTGCGGTAGTGGCTGTTTTAATTTTTTCACCTTTTTCAAGGAGAAGTAAGGCTTCTAATATATCGCCATTAGCCGCTTCAAGAGCAGCTTTTGCTTCGGCATATGAAACGTTGGCACGTTGCATGATTAAATCTATTTGTTCAAGCGTAATTTCCATACTATACAACTCCTTTTTTAGTATACTTAGCTATTAGAAAAGGATAGGATAAGATAGCTAAGTATAGTATTTAATAACTTTATTTTAGAATAGAAAACTTAGAAAAGAATAAGTGAAACATTAAAATTTAATGAGAAAATGTTGAGTTAAATTTTTCTGCAACCTCATTCTCACCTTCAATATTCATTTTAACACCTAGTACTAAGGCAACAATGATTCCAATGAATGAAAATGGTAAGCAAACGATGAAGAGGAGAATGGCAACTGCTAATGGTAAATTAATAAAAGTATGTTCTCCTTTTTTCATAATGAAAGAAGATTGATTGAGGTTATGAATGAAACCCTTGAGACGTTTACCGCAACTTTCTTTTGGCTGAGGAGCTGGTTTGATTTTTTGATTTTGTTCAAGTCTAAGAAGTGCTTCTACCATATCCCCAGTTGTTTGCTCAAGTGCTTCTTTAGCTTCAGCATAAGATACGTTGGCACGTTGCATAATTGCATCGATTTGTTCTAAAGTAATATTTGTCATAATTAATCTCTCCCTTAAAAACTAAATTTGATTTATTTGATGATGTTAGTATAAGGAAGATAGATTAGAGAAAAATAAATGATTTATTAGAATTCTATGAGAAGTAGGTAATAAAAAGATGAGAAGAAAAAAGACAAAAGAGACTGTACACACTTGTAACAGTCTCTTGTATATAAAATCTATATTGTTTTAAAAGAATCAAAGAGTGAAGAGGCAAAAATATCTGAGTCTTCATCTGCTTCGATAACACATTCATCTTCATCCCCTATATAGAAGAGAACTTTATCACCTTGAATAAGCCCTAAGTTAAGGTGTAAGTTTGTTTTCATGCCAAGGAGAAGTTCTTTTACTTCCTCTGTAAGGGAAGCAATAATCATAGAGAAACCTTCCTTTTCTTCTAAAGTTTCTTCAAGTGAACCAAGTTCATCTGCATTTTCGATGATGTGAGTTGCAGCTAAGAATCTATTTTTAAAAGTAGTTACTTCAGAAGTTTCGTCTGTAGTATTTGGGAAATAGATATTTACTTTATCACATCTATCGAAGAAGAATTTTAGAATGTCAGAAAGTAAGTTTAAATCTATAGTAGATAGTTTTGAATAGCGTCGCATAAATAGTAAGCTCCTTATCTTTTGTGCTTATATGAGTTTTTATATTTTTATTATACCCAAATCATAGCGCGGTATCAATGATAAGCTATTAAGAGATCAGCCATTCATAGGAAAATTCCTGTTTAAAGGTATCTAAGACTTGATTGTAGCTGCTAAAACCTTCGTCCATTAAACGATGAGATATAACAGCTTCAGTATCCTTATTGGCAAAGCTGTTCCAAATATAGTACAAAATACCTTCGGCAGAAAAATCCTTAAGCACTTCACGAGTGTGTGAGAAATCTTCTTTTAATTGTGAGGATGCATAGGGTGCGGAAATTATAGGATTAAATAAGTTTTCATCAAGATAATTTAATAACTGTTGTTTTTTGTTCATAACTATACATAACCTCCTTTTTCATATGGTATGAACTATAAATTTAAACCCGTATATTCTAAATAAGAATAGGGGAAAGCCCCTACTATATAAATATGAAGATATTAATGAATATATGCATATAATATATGAAATATGAATTAAATCTTCAGGGATATTTAGCCTTTTTTCGGGGTAGATATTTAGTATGTTTACTTTCTAAGAAAAATATACATCCTTAATATGTATTTTAAAATAAATAAGGGTATAGAAATAATTAAAAAAACATTATGTTATAATAAAATTAAAAAGATAAGTGAGGCAAGGTTAATGAAGGTAATGACATTTAATATACGTGCGGATAATGTACTTGATATTAATAATAGGTGGGAAAAAAGAGCTCATTTAGTATATGAAACAATCAAATATTATGACTGTGATATTATAGGTCTACAAGAAGTAACAGAGAAAATGCATAGGGACATTTGTAATAACATGAAAGACTATACAATATTAGGCTTAGGACGAACTAAAAAATTCTTTTCCGAAAAAAATAGCCTTTTAATTAAAAAGAAATATAGTGTTTTAGAACATAAAACTTTTTGGCTTTCAAAGACACCAAGTAAAAGTGGGAGTACAGTATGGTTTTCATTGTTTCCTAGAATCTGTACAACTGCCGTATGTCAGTCAGAATCAGGTCAGAAAATAAGGATATATAATACACATTTAGATTGCTTATCGGCTAAGGCTAGAGAATTTGGGCTTAAGAAGATTATAGAAGTTATGGAAAAAAACTATGAGAAAGAGCAGTTACCTTGCATTTTAATGGGAGATTTTAATGCAACTCCTAATAGTAAGTTAATGAAGAATTTCAAGGATGGGACATATACTAGTAAAAAACTTTTTGCTGTACAAGATGTTAATGAAGCACTTTATAGCAAAACAACCATGAGTATGTTCAAAGGAAGAGAAAAGGGCGTGCATATAGATTATATTTTTGTATCTGAAGAGTTTGAGATAGAGAATGCAGAAGTAATTAAGTATAATAAGGCAGGAAAATATCCATCAGATCATTATCCAATCGTGGCTAAATTAAAGATATAGGGGGAAAAGATGATTAATATTCAAGATGAGGACCAATTTGAAGAAATAAGTATCACTGACTGTGACATAATGGAGGTTAATGCGAAGTATGTAGTGTTTCGCGAAGTTATTTTTGAAAATGTAAAGTTTTTTGATGTCAACTTAGAACGTGTAGACTTTATTCATACTAAGTTTATTAACTGTGACCTATCTAACATTAATTTAGAAGAAGCAGTATTTCATTACTGTGAATTTAAAAATTGCAAATTAATTGGGACACACATGGTAGATGCGTCTACTAGGGAGATTAAATTTGAAGCATGTCATTGTGATTATATAATGTTAGGCGGGAGTAATCTTAAGGATGTAAGCTTCATACAATGTAAAATGAATCAAGCAGGATTAAGTATATGCAAAATGAAAAACGTAATATTTAAAGAATGTGAGATGCAACGTGTAGATTTTAGTGGGACTAAGCTTAAGGAAATAGACTTAAGTACGTGTAATATAGAAGGAATTAATGTAAAACTTGAAGATATTAGAGGTGTTAAGATATCACCTACCCAGGCGGTAGAATTTAGTAAAATGCTAGGGGCAGTAGTGGTAGAAGTTTAAATAGGACTAGTTATTTACGAGGGACTTAAAGTAGTAAAATATTTAAAAGGGAGATTAAAAGGGAAGAGGGGAGCAAGATGATTGAAAGAGGTGTGAAGGGTAATCTTATAAAAGAAATTAACTATAAGAAGATATTACAGTTATTGTGCAAGGGGGAAGAATGGACAAAGCTTGACCTCGCAAATACATTAAAGTTAAGTATACCTACAGTAACAACGAATATTAATGAACTTAAGCAAATTGGTATCATTGAAGAAGTAGAATCAGATATTTATACAGGTGGTAGAAGGCCTAAGATTATTAAAAGCATTCCGAATTCGAGAGTGGCCATTGGTTTAGGAATAACAAAGTCAACAGTAACAGTTGTAATTATGAATCTTAAAAATGAGGTTCTTATCAAGAAAGAAAAGGAATACCTGACAGACCATTTTATTGACTATATTAAAGTTGGAAAGAGTTTAGGGGATGAATGTTTATTTGAACTTGGCATCAAAGAAGAGCAAGTTTTAGGAATAGGTATCTCAATCCCAGGTACGATTAATCAAAATAAGCAGGTAGTTGAACATACTAATATGGGATATAGCAATATACAGTTAAGTGATATTTATAATTTATTTAATTACAGCGTCTTTATAGATAATGAGGCTAATTTATCCTTATTAGCTGAAAGACAGCAAGGAGCATATGAAGAATTTGATGACTTAATTTATATAGGTATTAATGAAGGTTTAGGTGGAGGGATTTTCATTGCGGGTAAACTCTTCAAAGGAATTAATGGACGTGCAGGTGAATTTGGTCAGATGCAGATTGAAGATTTCCAAGGAGAAGAATTGATAGAATCAGGAAATGAGGTAGAAGACTATATATCAACTAAAGGTTTAATTGATAAGTATAATACTTTAAGTCTTAAGAGGATTAATTACTTTGCAGAATTTGAAAGGCTGATTAAAGAAGAAGATGAAGTTGCAGAAAAGGTTTTACTTAAAGCAGTTCAAGTTTTACATATGGTTATTTATAACTTAAACATGATATTTGATATTCCAAACTTTATTATTGGTGGGAAGGTTGGCAGGCTTATTAAGGAAGAACAGATATTTAATATAAGTATATTTGAAGATGAAATGTTAGGTCTTAGTGACTTAAATATATATTTTTCAGATTTAAGAGGTACTACGGCTATGGGAGCAGCATTATTACCACTTATTGATTTATATACAGTAGGATAAAAAAAGATATATGAAACCCTATAAAAAAGCTGAAAATTAGCTTTTTTTATAGGGTTATTTATATGTTGTCATTGACAGGTCTAAGATGTAGTTGAATATGCATTAATATGAAAGAAATGAATATTTACAAAATTTAATTTTAGGGCGTATAATTTGATTAATGGTGGGTAGTTAGGTATAAAGGCTACTCATAATAAGTGTTTTAAGCGAAAGGGGAGCTTTAAAATGAAAAGATGGAAAAAACGTGTTTTTTCAGCAGTAACCTCCTTGGCAATGATGACCTCTGTTATGCCAGGTGTACAAGCTGCGCAGACAAATGATGTTTACAGCACCGGTGATAGCACACCAATCTTTTGTCAGTTTTATGCACAGAATCAGAGTGGTAGTTGGGATTGGATGTCAGTAGGTGGGCAAAATTTAACATTAGGGGAAACGACAAAGCTTGAATTTAGTGCACTTGATGAAGAAGGTAATAGCAAGTTTGCTGTAGCAACGGATGATGCAGCATTTGGTTTCCAATTTGGTGATAGTAAATTGGTGGCTGGAGATAGCAGCAAGGTAGACTTAACAATTGATGAGATTGTCATTAAGGCAGATGGGTATGAAGATTTAGTTATTGATCCACAACAAAAAAATTATGCAGTAGATTATTTAGCAGAAGAGGTATCTTGGGGAGTTCAGGGAAATACAACAAGTGTTGACTTAAAGTCATACTTAGGTGATGATTTCCTTCCATACTTAAATGCAATTACAAGTTTCGAAGCAACGGTTACTTTAAATAACTATGAATATACGGCTAAAGAAGAAGAGAGTACAGAGGATACAAAGGGTGAAGCTATTTACCAAAAAGGTGATTTAAGTGAAATATTTACTCAGTTCTACTTACAAGAGAATGGTGGAAACTGGGCATGGTATTCACCAGGTAGCGAAAAACTTATATATGATGAATCAAATACATTTACATTTAGTACATTAAATGTAGATGGCACAAGTATATTTGCGGATGCAGGTGATGATTACTTATTTGGTATTCAATTTGGTGATGGTAAATTACAAGATGGTGATAGAGGAATCTTTACAGCTAATATTGATGAAATTGTCATGAAAGCAGATGGATATGATGATGTAGTTGTAAAATTAGATCCATCTGAATATAACGTAGATTACATTGCACAAGAAATGTCTTGGGGAATGCAAGGTCATTCAACAATGATTTCTCTTAGAGATTATGTGCCTGGAGACTTTGTAAGCTATGTTAAAGCACTTACCTCTTTACAGGTAACAATTAGTTGTAGTGATTATACATATATTCAGAAACCAGCTGAAGAGCCTGAATTCCCTGAAGGATACACACACCCTACAGAAATGCGTGGCTTAACAGCAAAGGAAATCGTAGCTGATATGGGACTTGGTTGGAACTTAGGTAATACCCTTGAGTCATTAGGCGGCGAAACAAACTGGGGAAATCCTAAAACAACAAGAAAAATGATTGATACAGTTAAGGCAGCAGGCTTTAATACAATCAGAATCCCTGTAACGTGGGATAATGGTGCAGGAGAAGCACCTGATTATACAATTAGCGATGAATACTTTGATAGAATTGAAACAGTTGTTAACTATGCATTAGTTAATGATATGTATGCTATTCTTAATATTCATCACAGTACAACAGATTGGTATTTCACAACACCAGAATTAGAAGAATCAGCTGCAGACCACTATGCAAAACTTTGGGAACAAATTGCTGATAGATTTAAAGATTATGGTGACCAATTAATATTTGAAACAATGAATGAGCCACGTAGTAGTGAATCTGATTGGACAGGAGACCAAACAGCATATGATATTGTAAATCACTTTAATAGAGTTTCATTAGCAGCAATTAGAAATAGCGGTGGAAATAATGCAGATAGACTTGTTATGTTCCCTCCATATGCAGCATCATCTAATTATGCAGGAATTGCAGCTTTAGAAATTCCAGATGATGATATGGTAGCAGTTTCAATTCATGCGTACTTACCTTATTCATTTGCAATGGATACCTCAGCAACAAGTACAACACAGTGGGGAACTGATGCAGATAAAAAAGAACTTGAAAATGTATTTGCTTCATTAGATAAAGTATTCTTAAGCAAAGATATTCCAGTAGTTATTGGTGAATTCGCCTCAACTAATAAAAATAATACTGAAGCACGTGTAGCTCATGCAAAATACTATGCACAACTTTGTAAAGCATATAATATACCATGTGTATGGTGGGATAATGGAGCTGGCGAGGCTAATACAACAGATGCAATGGGATTATTAGATAGAAGAAGACTTGAATGGGTATATCCAGAAATCGTTAAAGCTTTAGTTGAAGGTTATAATGGTGATGTAATAGATATTCCAGATTCAGATTTAATCTTCAAAGGTGAAGCAACATCAACGGGATGGGGTCAAGCATTATCACTTACACCAGGTTCAGACATTATGATGAATGAACTTGAAGAAGGTGTAAGTATTGCTGTAGCATATCAAAGTGAAACAGCACCAGAAATTATTTTACAAAGCTGGTCAGGCGGTCCATCATGGGTTAAAGTAGCACCAGCAAAAACAGAAGATGGTGTAGCATACTTCAAGTATGAAGATATGGTAGCAGCATATGCAGCAGAAGTAGAAGATTATGAAAGCTATGGAGAAGAGTTCCCACTCTTAAATCAAATCCATATCGGAGATACAGGTTCAGATCTTACAGTAACAAAAGTTTATTTCTCATATACAGTAGATGACAGCATCATCTTCAAAGGTGAAGCAACATCAACAGGATGGGGTCAAGCATTAGCATTCACACCAGGTTCAGATATTATGATGAGCGAACTTGGCAAAAACGTAAAAATTGCTGTTAAATATGAAAGTGAAACAGCACCAGAAATTATTTTACAAAGTTGGTCAGGCGGTCCAGGATGGGCTAAAGTAGCACCTGCAGAAGTAGTAGATGGTGTAGCATATTTCACATATGAAGATATGGTAGCAGTATACTCATCAGAGATGGAAGATTACGAGAGCTACGGCGAAGCATTCCCACTTTTAAACAAATTATATATTGGAGATACAGGTTCAGACCTTAAAGTAACAAAAGTTAACTTCGTATATCCAATTAAAGTAGAAGATGCATACTTCAATGAATTACCAGCACTTTATGAAAATGATACAGTAGATTTAAATGATTACTTAGTTGTTTTACCAGAGGATGCAACAGATAAATCAGTAAGCAAATGGGCAAGTAGCAATGAAAAAGTAGCTACAATTGATGAAAATGGTCAGTTAACCGCAGTAGCACCAGGTTATACAACAATTACAGCAACATTATCAGATAATGGTATGGAAGTTACTTATGATTTAGAGGTAGCAATCAAATTTGAAGCAGAATACAAAGTAAGTAGCGATTGGGGTACAGGTGTAAATGCCGAAATAGTACTTACAAATGTTCAAACACAGCCTATTAATGATTGGACATTCGAATTTGATTATGATGGTGAAATCGTGAATATATGGAATGCAGAAATCATTTCACATGAAGGTACACACTATATCATTAAAAATTTAGGATGGAATAAAGAAATTACATCAGGAAGCAGCCTTACAGTTGGCTTCACAGCAAATTATGAGGGAAGTATATCAGAGCCAGCAGGCTATAAATTCTTAAATGCACTTCCAAAGGATAGCAATATTACTTATGAAGTTGTACTTGATGTAACAAATGCTTGGGATAATAACTTTACAGCAGAAATCAAAATTACAAATACTTCTGAAGAGACAATTGAAAATTGGGTATTAGAAGCAGAAATTACAGGGACAGTTACACAAATTTGGGGCGGAACAGTTAAAGCTCAAGATGGCAACAAATATACATTTAATAATGGTGATTACAACAAAGATATTGCGCCAGGTGAAACTGTAACAATCGGTATAACAGGCACAACAGATAGCGAAGTAGAACTTATGAGCTACAAACTTATTTAATATACGAAATGTATATTTCAAGGTTTTAGTTGGGTAATATAGATTTCACATTTATAAAATTTAGTTATTCATAGTTTTGAGTCATGTGAAATCATTGAGAGAAACCTATTTACCTACATGTATATTTCAAGGTTTTAGTTGGTTTCTTTCTATATATATAGAAAAAAGAGATTGATATGGTTATATGAAGAGAAGCCTTTAAGCTAATAAGAAGATTATTAGTTTAAAGGTTTCTTTTGCTTTATAAATATATTTCTTAAGAAATCTTAATGTTTAGTAGGCAAGAATATTAAGAAGTATGCTTTAAAATAGAAGTATATTAAAAATGACAAGGAGAGAGGAAATGAATAATAAGGAATATAAAGATTATCGTGTGCTAGATGAAGAAATAGAAGACTTAGAGATACAGCAAGAAGATGAAGATATAAATAATGTGGTTGTGTCAGAAGAAATAGAGCATAAGGGAGATACTCAGGCAAGTTTAGAAAAATTAGCATCAGATATTATAGATGTAGAAGCGATAGAATCTCAAGATCAAGCATCAATTAGTGATAAGGTTCAAGTCGTAGTCTATACACCAATTCTTACAGAAGAAGAGGAAAACTTACAAGATACTACTCAAGATATTAATCAAGATATCTATAGAGAAGATATTTATAAAGAAGATATTTATAAAGAAGATAAGCAAGATTATCAGAAAAAATTACATGAAGAAGAACTTAATAAGAAATATGAATATAAACAAACTGAATATAAGAATGAGCAACAAGAAACTACTAAAGATACATCATTTACGAGTTATGTACAAGCAGATAAAGAAAGAGAACGAAGCTTTCTTGCAAAATGGAGCATAAGGCTTGCTAAACTTATTCTATTTATTATGTTATTACCTGTAATAGGCATTATAGGTGGTGGAATATTAGCCATTGCTGGTGGGGTTGCCGTTGGAATATTGATTTGCATTGGTGGCGGCTTACTTATATTAGGAACAACATGTTTTGTAGCGACTCAAGTGAATGCAATGATTATAGCATTAGGAGTATCATTAGGTATTACAGCAATATCTTTTGGCATGATTATATTAATTTTATGTATCATGCTTATCAAAAAGGTGAATCAGTTGATTCATGAACGTAAGATTACTAAAAAAAATAAAGAGGTGAGATAAGATGAAAAAGTGGCTAGTAGCCTTAACAATTATATGTGGAGCAGGTTTTCTAACAAGTGCTAGTTTAGCAGGAAAGATTTATTTCCAAGGCGCTAATATATATACGGATTATGATAAAAAGAATATAGATTTAACAAATATTAATAATATATATATTAACTCAGATATACCAGTAGAAATTAAACCAACTACAGGTGAGGCTTATGTAGAATTCAATCAAAACTTTGAAGATATTTTAGGAAAAAATCCTGAGTTTGAATTAACGGTAGAAAATAAAGATAAAAGCTGTTATATCAATCTTAATCAGACAAAAGACATTGAGATTTGGTTTATGATTAAAAAAGATGAGGCAGCACTTACAGTATACTTACCAACGAAGGCATTAGATACACTTCAAATTAATCATGAGTCTTATAGAAGATGGAATTATGAAATTCCACAGATTGATTTAACAGGAATTGATATAAAGAATCTAGAGATTGCTCAAAATTATACGGCAGTCTCATTAGATGGTAAATATGAAAATATTGATATTACAAGTGGGGGTTCAAGTACAGTTAAAATTAATTCAAAACAAAAGGCTAATGTAAGACTTGAAGGTGAAGCAACTTATACTTTAGATGGGCTTTTTGAAACTGTACAAATTAATGGGCGATATGAACCGATTAAGATAAATACATTAGAGCCAGCTAAAGTAAATATAGAAGCATATCGCAGTAATATAAAACTAGAAGGAAGCTATTCTAGTGTAAAAGTATTAGGTGATGATAATGTTATTAATGTAAAAACAGCTACGTTAAGTGACATAGATATAACAAATACTTATGGGAACATAGTGCTAGATGGTCCACTTAATATGGTTAAAGTAAATAATGAATGTAGTGAGATTGATATACAGACAACGACAAATCCTAAATCAATTGAAGTAAGTGGGGAACAAAATAACACAGTTCTAAGACTTCCATCTAATATTCCAGGGTTTAAAATAATGTATATGCAAGGCAATACAAATGATTATGGCTATGAAATGAATCAAGACGGAGAATATATTCAAACATCAAGAATAAACAGTGACTTTACACTTAATAAGGTCAATAACAACACATATACTTATGGGGACAGTTCTTCAAAATTGATGCTAGAAGTAGAAAGTGGGCTTAGAATAGTAGATAATGGTTATATGAGTGCTAAATAGAAAGGCAAGGGAAGCAAAATGCCAAAAAAAGCAAGGAAAGAGAAAAAACCTAAGACAGGTCTAAGACAATTATATCAAGGCTGTAAACAAAGATTAAAAGAGTCTTATATCGCATTAGAAAGTAAAACTAAAAAGAGCATTCGTTTAGAAATTTTATGGATAGTAGGGATATCTTTCATTATAAGCAGCATAACATTCTTTTGTGTTGCTAAAGTCTTACATGCCACAACTGGTGAATATAGTTACACAAGTTATGAAGAAAGTAGGAATGAAGTTGAAAATAACTTTTTAGACACTGTAAAGAGGCTTAATGCATTACAAGGAAATTTAGGTGAGTATATTAGTCTTGCAGAACTATACACAATCAGTCAGGAAGATGAGACTCTTGCAATCACAGATTTACAGCAGTATTTAACGACGATAACAAATGGTAAGTTAGTATTTAATCAAGCGGTAACAGAGGCGAAAAAAGAAGAAGTATCAGATGCAGTACCTGAAGATAAGGTATCTGAAGATGCAGTAATTTCAAATACACAAGTAGCTAGCGAGGCGAATGAAGAAGTAGCTACAGTTACACAGCTTTATAAGCAGTTAGCAAGGTTGCAACAATTAGGAGAGTGGGATGACCAGAGGGCAGAAGCTATACTTACTCAGTATCTAAAACAAAATAATGTAGATACGCAAGAGATTGCATTATTAGCAGCTCAAGCAGAGGTAGAAAATCTAAGAGAAAGAATTAGTAGCTATAGTGAGAAGGCAGATGTCTATTTAGTAGATAGTACTGGGCAATTAATTTATAGTGATGGATACATTGAAAAACTAGATTTGGTAAAAATTATCCAATCCGTGAATAATAGTGCGGATGAAAATAATAGCGCATATAAATCAATTTATCCAGTTATTATTAACGGACAAGTATATTATATCTTTACAGAGGCAACTTTAGAACAACAAATCTACTATGGGCATAATGAAGGCGTTGGAAACATAATAGGTTTTATTACAGCAGTAGGCATATTTATTCTATTACTTACAAGACTTACAAAGGATAAGATAGCATATATAGAATATCTTTCAAGTTGTCTAGGCGAAATTTCTAAAGGGGATTTATCTTATAAGATAGATATCATAGGAGAAGATGAATTAGCACAGGTAGCACGTAATATTACAATAATGGAACATGAAATTAAGGCACAGATTAAGGCACAAATGAGTGCAGAGAAAGCTAAGAATGAATTGGTTACAAATGTAGCACATGATCTTAGAACACCATTAACATCAATCATTGGATATATAGGCTTAGTGAAGGATAAACGTTATGAGACTGAAGAAGAACATGATAAATATCTCAGTATTGCTTATGATAAATCAGAAAAATTAAAAGTAATCATTGAGGATTTATTTGAACTCACTAAATTACATCAAGATGGTGTAAAATTAAATAAGGAAATTATATCAATTAGCAGTTTGCTTAATCAATTAGTAGAAGAACTGATGCCACTTGCAAATGAAAAGGATATAGAAATACAGACCTATATTGAACCAACTACAGCAGAAGTAGAGGTAGATGTTGCGAAAATTACAAGGGTATTTGAAAATCTTATTGAAAATGCCATCAAATATAGTGAGTCAGGTAAGGCTATCTATATTGAACTTAAGGAATTTTCTAAACAGGTATATGTTGCAGTAAGCAATCATTGCGATAGTATTCCACAGGAAGAAGTAGAGAAATTCTTTGAACGTTTTTATAGAGCAGATAAATCACGAAATAGCCAGGCAGGTGGAAGTGGGCTAGGTCTTGCAATCGCTAAGAATATAGTAGAGTTACATGGCGGAAGAATTAATGCTAAGGTAAATGGCGATTTAATTAGTTTTAAAGTAGGTTTACCAAAATGCAGAAATGAAAAATAAATGATAAGGTAAGGTGGGAAGATGGAGCAGGAAACAATACTCATAGTAGATGATGAAAAGGAAATCAGGGATCTAATAGAGATTTATCTAAAAAACGAAGGCTATAAAATACGCACAGCTGGTACTGGACTTGAAGCATTACAAATAGTAGAGGCAGAACAAGTAGATCTTATTATTTTAGATGTAATGATGCCGGTTGTTAATGGGATTGATGCATGTATTAAAATCAGGGAGCAGCATAATGTACCAATTATTATGCTTTCAGCTAAAGTAGAAGATATAGATAAAATATTAGGTTTATCAGTAGGTGCAGATGATTATTTGACAAAACCCTTTAATCCATTAGAACTCATTGCTAGAGTAAAGGCGCAACTACGTCGCTTCACTAAACTCAACCTCCCAGCACAGTCTAATATAAGACGATTAGAAGAAGGCGATCTTATATTAGATTTAGATACAGGACAAGTCTATAAAAGAGGGATAGAAATAAACCTCACACCAACAGAACTCAGCATATTAAAGTTACTTTGGAAAAATAAAGGCATTGTATTTAAGATAGAGACTATCTATGAAAGAGTTTGGAATCAAGAATACATTGCTAATAATAATACCGTTATGGTTCATATCAGAAAGCTTCGTGAAAAAATAGAAGATAATCCAAGAACCCCAGATTATATTTTTACGGTATGGGGCGTAGGTTATAAGTTTGGAGAATAGTTAATATAAGAAATAAGAAATAAGAAAACACATATAGATAAGACTTAAACTATATGTGTTTTTTTTATAATTAAATGATAGAAAAAACGTAAATACTAACTATTCTTAATATAATAGAAATGTGCTACAATGAACTTTATACATATAAAACAACTTATGGGGGGAGAAACATGAAAACAACAATAAAACAAATATTAGGCTATATAATTATACTAACAATAATTGCTTCAATAATATGGTTCATGATGTATAAGCTTAATGAAAAGCTTAAATTAGAGCAAGGTAATAAAAGTGCAGTAGAAAAAGTTTTACTAATATAGGGATAACAAAAGTTCATAGATATGAAATGAATATAGAGAAAGTTGAAATGTACCTCCAAAGGTGATAACGTATATAAGATAATTGACCTAAAAATTACTAGATTATAAAGTCACTAGCTCATAAGGAGGGAACATGGAAAGGCATATAGATTTAACAACGGGCTCTATAATGGATAAGCTAATTAAATTAGCAATACCCATCATGGGCGTTTCTTTTATACAAACTGCATATAATCTAATTGATATGATATGGATTGGCAAGTTAGGAAGCAATGCGGTAGCAGCAGTAGGAACAGCAGGATTTTTTACATGGTTAGCGGAAGCATTTATTATGATTGCTAAATTAGGTGTTACAATTAAAGTTTCACAGAGTATCGGACAAAAAGATTATAAAAAAACAAAATCCTACATTATAAGTGGATTACAAATTAATTTATGTTTAGCTATGATATACAGTATATTTTTACTCATTTTCCATAATGAACTTATACAATTTTTTAATTTAGGAAATGTAGAAGTTATAGAAATGGCAAAAATATACCTTATTACTGTAGCTATAGGAATGCTGTTCTTCTTTTCTGGCCCAGTATTCAGTGGAATCTTTAATGGCATGGGAGATAGCAAGACACCATTTATTATTAATACAATTGGTTTAGCTTTCAATATTATTTTTGACCCAGTATTAATATTTGGTTGGGCAGGTTTCCCTAAATTAGGTGTATTAGGAGCTGCAATAGCCACAGTTACAGCTCAGATAATTGTAACAGCATGTTTCATAATAGCTATTATAAGGAAGAAACTAGAGTTCTTAACCCTAAATGTTCTTCAAAAACCACAGTGGAATCTAATAAGAGAAATCACACATATCGGGCTACCAGGGGCATTACAGAGCGGATTATTCACAGTATTCTCTATGGTAATAGGACGTATTGTAGCTTATTGGGGAGCAGTACCAATAGCTGCACAAAAAATAGGTTCACAGATAGAAGCACTATCATGGCTCACAGCTGGCGGCTTTTCAACAGCTATTTCTACCTATGTAGGACAAAACTATGGTGCAGGAAAATATGAGCGTATTAATAAAGGTGTAAAGGCAACAATGTGCTTATCTACAATAATAGGTATATGTACAACACTACTATTAATCTTTGCTAGAGAACCACTTATGAAAATATTTGTGGCAGAGCCGGAGACAATAGCAGTAGGAAAGCAATACCTACTTATATTAGGATATTCACAATTATTTATGTGTGCTGAGATTACAATCACTGGTGCGTTTAATGGTATAGGTAGAACATATTTACCTAATATTATTAGTATTATTTTAACTGGTTCTAGGATTCCTTTATGTTTGATTTTAGGAAAATCATTAGGATTAGATGGAATTTGGTGGAGTATAAGTATTACAAGCATATTAAAAGGGGTTATACTCGTAATCATCTATTACTATTTAAAAAACAAAAATAAATTAGTTAATAATATGCAAGATATGGCATGTGAAGCCTAAACTAAATATGACCAGAATAAATGCATATAAATAAAGAGACTATATGTAATATAGATTTCACGTTTATAAAACTTAGTTATCCATAGCTTTTAGTAATGTGAAGTCATTGAGAGAAAACTATTTACCTACATGTATATTTCAAGGTTTTAGTTGGTTTCTCTATATAAATTAATCACTTTAACAAAACAGCTAGAAAAGTATGGATAAATATATAGCACAGATAAAAGGTTAAAGTGATTAATTTAAAGAAGTATATATTAAACTTATAATAAGCGTGATATATACTACACATATAGTCTCTTTTTATTATTATCATTATAAATGAATAGGGATAGTTATATAAAAGAGACATATGTATAAATGAATAATAAAAATAAGAAGAAAGGTGAATAAAAAGCTTTTTATTTGCATAATATAATAAGGCAGTGGATAAGCTAGTATAGTAAAAAAGCTTATAAAATCAATGTTTTTATGTGTAAACATAAAAAAAGAAAAAAACTTATAAAAAAGTGTTGACTTATGATGTTATATGCTGTATTATTATACGAGTCAGCAGCGAACAGCGCTGACAACGAAAAGCACTAAAGCTTAGAAATGAACTTTGAAAACAAAATAGTAATCATATAAACCAGTCGATTCATTAAAGTCTTTAAAAAGACGAGAA
>NZ_CEVXFV010000056.1:0-26280 GCF_982396655.1 Cellulosilyticum sp.
ATTGGACATTTGTAGATGACTTTTAAGTACAATATCACTTAACTTAATGACATTGTAGGAAATCCTATCTCTTTTTTATCTATATATATTATGCTTTAATCATTTGACGCATTTTCTCAACTGAAATTGGTGGATTTTGGCTATGAATCACACCATGACAATTATGACACACTGGAATTAAGTCTTTAATTGGATCAGTATTTTCACTTACTTCTGTGCAATCATGACTATGAATATTATGCACCTCTATTTGATTTTCAAAAGCTTCGCCGTACGTATAGCCATAATCAAAGCCACAAAGGTCACAAATAGCACCATAATATTCAATACATTTTACTTTAGCACTCTCATAATCTGAAGTAGCTACATTTTTAGATTGATGTGCTACTTGTTCTTCTTTTAAATGTGCTAAAGATTTAGCAATTTCTTTAGCAACATGGTCATCTTCCGGAACTGATGTATGTGTCTGAACTACTGGCTCTTTTTCTTCAGGCTTAGATTGTTCAATAGGTGTTATGTGTGCTGGTGCCATATCTTCCTTCACATTACTATCTGCCTCTGGTTCACTGATCACTGGATCACCTAATAAAGCCTCTACCAATTCATCTATTGTTTGTGGTACTGAACGTTTAATTGGCGTACTACTTTTAGTAATAGGCATAACAGGTACTTTTTCAACTTCTGTAGGTACTTTTTCTTCTACTGTTACTTCTGGAATTTCTGTATCTTTATGCACCTTTACTTCTATTCCCTCTAGGCTTACTTTGCCTTCTGCAACGAGCTCTTCTATTGCTTCTTTAAGTTCAGGGCGTACTGTCCATTCAAAACAAGTGTTATCTTTAAAGCCACCAATAAATATCATATGCCACCAAATAATTTTGCCGTCATTACCTACAGGTGCATCTATCTTTAAATTTGCTTTAATACGTTTTGCAAGGGCTAAAATAACTTCTTTAAATGGATAAGTTGCTGTATATCCTTCCTCATTTGCCAAGTCATTTGCTTCAATACCACTTCCCATTAAATACACACGAAGGATTAAATCTTGATTTTTAGCTGAAAAGACTGTTGGCTTTACAAATATTTCCTTCCATGCTTCCTTTGTAATTCCTAAATCCTTATTATAAAGTGTGTATTCTTTGGCTTTAATTTTTGCTATCTCTTCTGAAGTTTCTGTGCCCATATCATTAAAGATATCTTCTAACATTTTTCCAAAATCATCTTTTTCTTCTATGTCTTCTTCTTCGACTTCTTCTATTTTATTAGGTGCATAGCTATATGCCTTAAGCTTTTGATCACAATGAGTAATTATATCCTCTAAAAATAAACTAGCGTAAAGAGGCTTTGTAATTAAAGCTTCAACAGAAAGATCTAAGCGTTCATTTTCCCATAGAATTGCAAAGTCCTGTACATTGCTTTCTGTTGTAATGTATTTTACTGCTGCTTCATAACCACCATATTTATTAATAAAGTCTAACAGTCTTGTTGACTTATACTTTAATTCTTGATTACGTCTTTTACATAAATTAATCATTTCTTGGTGAAAAGCTTTCTTAAGTTGATCTGTGTTAATTTGCTCCATCATCTCGTCCCTCTAATCTTGTTATTCTCACGATATAAGACAATTAAAATGACACTGCAGGCAAAGCATCAGTGTCATTTTAATAGAATCTCCCATTAGGTAGAAAATATGCCGTTCATTCATGTCCTATGTCTTATCGCTTTTATTATAACATATGTTATGCAGATTCTCTAGACGATAGACTTATTTTTAACTTTTATAGACTTTTTTTAATTAATCTATATATTTTCCTACACTAAAGTTCATTTCTTCTCAATGCTTTATACATTTTATCATACGTCAAAAGTGGTGAATGTATGCGTACTTTTCACAGCATTTCCATTCACCACTTAAAATAATTATTAATTTTTTAGCTTTAAATTTGTCCTAAGAAAGCTTGAACAATAAAAGATACAATAACAACTAAGGCTGAGATAATAAAGCCATGAAGCATTGGTTTAAAGCCAGAAGCTGCTACCTTTTTAAAGTTCGTTTTAAGCCCGATAGCCCCTAATGCCATAACCATTGCAAATTTGCTCATTTGTGCAATAGTAGTACAAGTAGGCTCTGGAATGATTCCTGTACTCTTAACTGCTACAACGCCTAGGAAAAATAAAATAAACCAAGGGAAAATCTTTTTGAAGTTAATTTTAGCTTTTTCATGTGCTTGCCCACTTGCTACACGAGCCTTATGGTTTAGGTGTTCATTAATCATTGAGAAAATTAATACAACTGGAATAATAGAAAGAGTTCTTGTAAGCTTTACAATAACTGCAAAATTACCTGCTGCATCTGAAAAAGCATATCCTGCTGCTACTACAGATGACGTATCATTTACAGCTGTTCCAGCCCATAATCCATAGCCTAAGTCTGTCATATTAAAGAAGTGACCCATAATAGGGAATAAAATAACCATCACAATATCAAAAATAAATGTTGATGAAATAGCATAAGCAATATCACTATCTTCTGCTTCAATGACTGGTGCGATGGCTGCAATAGCTGAACCTCCACAAATACCTGTTCCAGCTGAAATTAGTCCTGAAAGCTTCCAATTCATTCCAAATATTTTTCCAATTAAATAACCGCCGCCAAAAGCCGTAATTAATGTAAATGTCATAACAACTAATGAAAACTTACCAACTTCAAATACTTGTGAGAAACTTAATGATACCCCCATTAATACAATAGAAATCTTTAAAATACGCTTTGAAACAAGTGTAAATCCTGGTGCAAAAACATTATTTTTAGTGACTACTGGATTAAGTGACATTCCGATTAGCATAGCAAATACGCCTGCACTAATTAAATCATAAGGAATAAAACTACTAATGTATTTAGATACAATAGCAAGTACAATGGTGAGCACCACTCCTGGTGCATACTTTTTAATTGCATTCATAATTATCTCCTGTTACATTTATATATTTAATTACATTTGTTGATTTTAGCATAGATTTAATATAATATAAAATCATAGATTTTTATAAACTCATAAATATATATTATAGGTGGAGATTAATGTTTGACTTTCGACTACATACTTTTTTAACACTTTGCAAAACGAGAAATTATACAAAGACCGCTCAGGTCCTACATATTACCCAACCTGCTGTAACTGGTCATATTAAATATTTAGAAGAGCATTATCAAATGAAACTTTTTTCATATACCGGTAAAACACTTACCTTAACACCGCAAGGTGAGCATTTTCAAAAGCTCGTAGCAACAATGCAGGCTGATCTTGAAAAAGCCCTTAGCCAAATTAGACATCTAGAGTCTAATAAAATTAAACTGAACTTCGGTGCTACTTTAACTATAGGAGAATATACAATGCCAGATCTCCTTAAAGCCTATATGCAAGCTTACCCTCACCATGAAATCACTATGATAATGGATAATACCCAGAATCTACTCACTCAATTAAATGAAGGCAAGTTAGATTTTGCCTTAATAGAAGGCTATTTTAATAAATCAGATTATACTTATCGCTTGCTTTCCGAAGAACGTTTTATACCTGTTTGTAGTGCCATGCATCCTCTTGCTACCCAAAGTGTTACGTTACAGCAACTTTTTAAGGAACGCCTCATCATTCGTGAATCTGGTTCTGGCTCTCGTGATATCTTTGAACGTGCCCTTCAAGAATATAATCATACCATCACAGCTTTTAATGGGCTAGTTGAAATAGGTAATCTCAATGTCATAAAAGAGTTAGTTGCTTCACAACTTGGTATTACCTTTATTTACGAAACAGCTGTCAAGGAAGAACTCAGTAAAGGGCACCTAGCCCCTATAGATGTTAAAGATTTTAATTTATTACGTGCCTTTTATTTTATCTGTCCTAAAAACAGCTTATTTCAAGAAAATTACTTAAAATGCTTTACTTTCTTTAAAGAAGTACTTCAAAGTACACATTAATCATTTAAGACTAAAAAAAGGCTACTGCTTTAATCTTTAAAGCAGTAGCCTTTCAACTATTTAAAACATTATTTGTATAAAATTTATAAAAATAAACTCTTAATTAAAATTCTTGTGCTGCTAAGCGTTTATAATTTGCTAAACGATCTTTTGCTTGTTTTTCAGCCATTTGGAACATTTCTTCAGCTTGTTCTGGATATTGTTTTAAGATTGCTGAATAACGCACTTGACCCATAATGAAGTCTCTAAAGCTTTCTGTTGGTTCTTTAGAATCTAAGATAAATGGATTTTTACCTTGTTCTTCAAGGAGTGGGTTATAGCGGTATAAGTGCCAGTAACCTGATTTAACAGCATCACCCATGTATGAAATAGATTTACCCATTCCGCATTTTAAGCCATGGCTAATACATGTTGAGTAAGCAATGATAATTGATGGACCATCATAAGCTTCTGCTTCGAGCATTGCCTTAACAAGTTGGTTTTTGTCTGCTCCCATCGCTACTTGTGCAACATATACATTACCATAAGCCATCATCATTCGACCTAAATCTTTTTTGCGTGTACGTTTACCTGATGCAGCAAATTTAGCCATAGCCGCCATTGGTGTTGATTTAGAAGCTTGTCCACCTGTATTTGAGTAGATTTCTGTATCAAATACTAATACGTTAATGTTTTCACCTGATGCAAGAACATGATCAAGCCCGCCGTAACCGATGTCATAAGCCCATCCATCACCACCAATGATCCATTGTGAACGTTTTACAAGATAATCTCGTCTTTCTTCTACTTGTTTAAGTGCTTCTTGAGCCTCTGGCACTGTAATCACGTTGTTATCAAGGATTTCTTCGATTTCACGGCTATATACTTTTGAAAGTTCACCATTCTCTTTGTTTTCAAGCCAGTTCATAATGCTTTCTTTAGCTTTTTCATCAATTGGAAGATTTACGATTTCATTTAAACGTTCTGCGATACGATCTCTCATTTGATTTACAGCTGTCATCATACCAAGACCATACTCTGCATTATCTTCGAAAAGTGAGTTTGCCCAAGCTGGACCTTTACCTTCATGGTTTGTTGTATATGGTGTAGATGGCGCTGAACCACCCCAGATTGATGAACATCCTGTAGCGTTTGCAATCATCATACGATCACCAAAGAGTTGTGTTAAAAGTTTCATGTAAGGTGTTTCACCACAACCAGCACATGCGCCTGAGAATTCCATAAGTGGTGTTTTAAATTGGCTATCTTTAACTGTTGTACCTTTTACAAGATCACCTTTATAAGATACTTTTTCTGAAACTGCAAATTCCCAGTTTGGAATTTCTTTTTCTACTTGTGTTGCAAGTGGTTTCATTTCAAGGGATTTTACTTTTGTAGGACAGATGTCTACACAATTCCCACAACCTGTACAGTCCATTGTACTTACTTGCATTCTAAATACAAGTCCATCGAATCCTTTACCTACTGCTTTTTTAGCCTCAAATCCTTCTGGTGCATTTTGCATTTCTTCTTCTGATACAAGTACTGGACGAATACATGCATGTGGACAGACAAATGCACATTGGTTACATTGGATACATGTGTCTACATTCCATTCTGGTACACTAATTCCAACACCACGTTTTTCGTATGCTGCTGTACCTGCTGGGAATGTACCATCTTCATAACCAGTGAAAGCACTTACTGGAAGGTTATCCCCTTCAAGACGGTTAATCGGTTCTACAATATTCTTAATGAAGTCTGGTTTATTATTTTCTTTCACTTCTTCATCTACTGCATTTTCCCAAGTTGCTGGTACATCAATTTTAACAAGAGATGTAAAACCTGCTTCTACAGCTTTGTAATTCATGTCTACAATATCTTGACCTTTTTTACCATAAGCTTTTTCAATTGATTTTTTAAGGTAAGTAATTGCATCATCTTCAGAAATGATGTTAGCAAGTTTAAAGAAAGCTGCTTGCATAATCATATTTACACGTTTACCAAGACCAATACCTGCTGCAATACCTACTGCATCAATTGTATAGAAGTTAATTTTATTTTTCGCAATATAGCGTTTCATTTTAGCTGGTAATTTTGTTTCTAGTTCTTCTGATGCCCATAAACAGTTAAGAACAAAATTCCCACCCTCTTTAAGACCTTTTAATAGGTCATACTCATTTACATAAGCTTGTTGTGAACATGCAATGTAATCAGCCTCATCAATAAGGTATGTTGAACGAATTGCTTTATCACCAAATCTTAAGTGTGACATTGTAATCCCGCCAGATTTTTTAGAATCATAAGCAAAGTATGCTTGTACATATTTGTTGGTGTGTTCACCAATAATTTTAACTGCTTGTTTGTTCGCGCCTACTGTACCATCTGAACCAAGCCCCCAGAATTTACATCTTACTGTTCCTGCATCAGCTACACGAAGCGCATCGTTTACTGGAATAGATGTAAATGTTACATCATCTTCAATCCCTACAGTAAATTGATTTTTAGCGTCTTCTAATTTTAAGTTATCAAATACTGCTTTAATATGAGTTGGTGTCACGTCTTTTGAAGCAAGACCGTAGCGTCCGCCAATAACTGTTGGTGCATTTTCCTCATTGAAGAATGCTGACCGTACATCTAAGTATAATGGTTCACCAATGCTTCCTGGTTCTTTTGTACGATCAAGAACTGCTATTTTTTGTACTGTTTTTGGCATCGCTGCTAAGAAATGCTCTGTGCTAAATGGACGATATAAGTGAATTTTTACAAGTCCATATTTTTCACCTTGTGCATTAAGGGCATCAATTGTTTCTTCAATCGCTTCTGTTACAGAACCCATTGCTACAATAACGTGAGTTGCATCCTCTGCACCATAGTAGTTGAATAAACCATAGTTTCTACCTGTAAGTTCATTCATTTTTTGCATATATTCTTCTACGATTGGCACAATATTATTGTAGTATTTATTACTTGCCTCTCTTGTTTGGAAGTAAATATCTGAGTTTTGAGCTGTACCTCTTGTGACAGGGTGATTTGGAGAAAGTGCTCTTGATCTAAATTCCGCAAGAGCTTCTTGGTCCACAAGTGCTGCATAATCGCTATATTCAAGTACTTCAACTTTTTGAATTTCATGTGATGTTCTAAATCCATCGAAGAAGTGTACAAATGGAAGTCTACCTTTAATAGCTGCAAGGTGTGCTACCGGCGCAAGGTCCGCTACTTCTTGAACTGAACCTGATACAAGCATTACGCAACCTGATTGTCTAGCTGCCATAACGTCTTGGTGGTCACCAAAAATGGATAATGACTGTGCTGCTAAAGCACGTGCACTAACGTGGAATACCCCTGGTAAAAGCTCTCCAGCTACTTTATACATATTAGGAATCATAAGAAGGAGACCTTGTGAAGCTGTGAAAGTAGTTGTTAAAGCACCAGCTTGAAGTGACCCGTGGAATGTACCAGCTGCTCCTGCTTCTGATTGCATTTCTACAACTTTAACAGTTTGTCCAAAAATGTTTTTTCTATTTTGAGCGGCCCAATCATCTACTACTTCTGCCATTGTTGATGATGGTGTAATAGGATAAATTGCTGCTACATCTGTAAAAGCATAAGCAACGTGTGCTGCTGCTGTATTTCCGTCAATGGTCATTAATTGTTTTGCCATATGTAAATCCTCTTTCTCTAGTCATTATTTAAGTTTAATATTTATCATATTCATTACAATAAGTGAACTTTTATTTCCATGTTAAAAGCTCTTGTAACAAATAATAATTCTTAACTAAGCTTTATTATACTCATTTTTTTTATGAAAGCTAGTACTTTTTTTAGTACATTTAAATTCAGTGGTTTTTCTTGACAATACCTTCTTTTATTTTATAATTATTATTATCTAACAGAAGTCATTAAACTAAATTTATTAAAAAATTAATTAAAAAGGAGCTGTTTATATGTCTCATACTTTAAATATTTCTTCTGATTTCTATTGGTTAGGTGCTTTAGACCCTACCCTTCGTACTTTTGACATTGTAATGGAAACTGAATTTGGTACAACTTATAATGCTTATCTTTTAAAGACTTCAGAAGGTGGTGTACTTTTTGAAACTGTTAAAGATAAGTTTTTTGATGAATACTTAGAAAAAATTAAGTCACTTACTTCTTTAGAAGAAATCAAATATATCATTGTAGATCATACAGAACCAGATCATGCAGGCTCTGTTGCAAAACTAGTTGCTCTTGCTCCACATATTACTGTAGTTGGTAGTTCTCTAGCAATTAAATATATCTCACAAATGATTAATGCACCATTTAAAAGCCTCGTTGTAAAAGATGGTGGAAAACTTTCTGTGGGTAACAAAACAATTCGTTTTATCAGTGTACCACAACTTCACTGGCCAGATACAATGTATTCTTATGTAGAAGAAGATAAACTTCTTATTACATGTGACTCATTTGGTGCACACTACTCTGATGAACGTGTACTTAAAAGTGAACTTGAAGCTGAAAGAGAAGATGATTATGTTTCAGCTTATAAATACTACTATGATATGATTATGGGGCCATTTAAACCATTTGTTCTAAAAGCACTTGATAAAATTCAAGATTTAGACATTTCTTTCATCTGCCCTGGTCACGGTATGATTTTAGATGCTACAAATATGAATAAATACATTGAACTCTACCGCACATGGAGTACACCAGTGAAGTATGAACCAAGTATTGTTGTTGCCTATGTATCTGCTTATGGTTATACAAAGCAAATGGCTGAGGCAATCTGTGATGGTATTCATGCAAATGGTTATACTGGTAGGGTTCATCTCTGTAACTTAGAAACTGAAAGTGTTGCTGACGTTATGTCTAAAGTTAACGTTGCTGAAGGTCTTCTCCTTGGTTCACCAACAATTCTTGCAGATGCACTTCCACCAATCTGGAGTGTGATGACTTCAATCAATCCAGTTATTCATAAACATCTTCATGTAGGTTGCTTTGGTTCATATGGTTGGAGCGGTGAAGGTGTAACTCACATGGCCGAACGTCTTAAACAACTTAAATGTCCAATGCCAGTTGCACCACTTTCTATCTGCTTCAAACCAAGTGAAACTGAACTTACTGAGTGTATAAACTTTGGTAAATCATTTGCAGCTTCACTTATGGCTTAATCTTTTCTAAAAGGTTGGTATACAAACTGTATGCCAACCTTTTTGTTCTAATCTAATTGTATTTGCTATAGTATCTGCTGACAAGTAGACACTTTTTTTATATATAGTGTCAAAAATGATACTTATATGTTAAAATGGAAGTAAGACACCAACTTTATACTAGTGTATTCATTTTTACAGATATCTTAATTTTATCTTGGAATATATTCATTAATATGATTTTGGTAGATAAACACTTAAGAAAGCATACAGAGGATATTATTTATGACCCTTACCATTACTCAGCATAATCAATGCCATCGAAAAGAAAGTTGTGCCAAATATGCCACTTGTCCTATGATTATTGTTCATAAACTTATTTCAGGAAAATGGAAAATACTTATTTTATGGTATTTAAGTCATCAGACATTACGCTTCAGTGACCTTAAGAAAAAGTTGCCAGAAATTACGCAAAAAATGCTTACAAATCAACTTAGAAGCTTGGAAGACGATGGCCTTATCTCACGTACAGTCTACCCAGTAGTCCCCCCTAAGGTAGAATATGCACTGACAGATATGGGAAAACAAATGTTACCACTTTTAGAAAGCATGTATGAATATGGTATTACTTATTCTGATAGAACAAAATCCATTAAATAAAAATGAGCGATTACATTAAATAAATCAATGTAATCGCTCATTTTACATATTATATCTTATTCCTTTTATGATTCTGTGGTGTCGTGCAACTTGACTTCTGACTACATCCTGAGCAGCCACAGCCACATCCTCCAACCTTCTTATTTTTGATAACATGACGTAATGCAAAGAAGACCACGACTGCCAGCACTATTAATACTATAAAATCTGCCATAGTTTACCCACCTTTTATTTTGAAAATCATTTTCATTTAAGCATATTATATGCTTTAAATATTTTTAGGTCAATAGCTTTATAAACTCTTTTTTACTTCGTATAAATAGGCGCGTCCCTTTTTACCAATACGTTCAACCGCCCCTACTTCTAATAATATATTTAAACTTATTTGGGCAAGTCGCATGGAGATTTTAGCAGTTGCTGCAAAGTCTTTACTGTCAAAGTTCTCATGAAGGCCTTCTGGTATTAAAGACTTATAGTCCTCTAAATCTTGAATATAAAATTGTTCATGTAATGTTACTGGAATGCGATCACTGCGGTGCGAGCCTCTTTTACGATCTCTGCTCCATCCATTTAGACGACGGTATTCTTCAATATCAACAAGTACTAAACATAAACTTAGATTACCATGTTTTAAGAAGCTTTTTATCTTATATAACTCTATAAACGCCTCATAGAAATTCCCTTTTTTAGGAGACCTTCTTCCACCACTTATTTCTCCTGTCTCTTCATCAATCCAATAAACCCACTTCTGATATGGGATAGGATAGACAAGCGTTACAGGATACATTTCTAAAAAATATGTAAGTTTATTTCTTAGTTTATTAAACTGTCGCGTTTGAATCTCAATAATACCTTCTCCTGTATAAATATCAGCATAATAGCTCCCAATCTTAATTTCATGCTTTGACTTATCAGTTTCAAAATAATTCTTTAAGACTGCGTGAAGGGTCTTTTCACTAAGTGTACCAATCCCTGTACGTTGTCTCTCTTTGAGCACTACTTCTCCATAAGCCTGCTGAAATTGTGCTAAATGACTTTCTTCTATTTTCATGGAAAACTCCTTCAATACATCTCTTAAATTTAGACTCTCTTTTATTAAAAAACACCTTATCTCTAAAGGCAAGCATTATTTTAAAAGTTTTCCATGAAAAATTTTGTACTAAAATGATATATGCTCCTCATCGGAATGTGACTTTGTATACACATGGCTACAAATTAATGCTGTAAGTGGTGATACCACTACAAGGCCCATACACCCAACAAAGGTATGCAAAATTTCTGAAGCAATAGATTGCATATTAAAGATACTTAACATCGGTGTACCTTGTGCCATATAAACCATCATTACCGTAATAAAGCTTCCCATATATGCCAAAAGTAGCGTTGTAATCTGAGAACCCACTACTGATCGGCCAATTCGAATACCTGATGCTAAAATTTCCTTTCTTGTAATATCTGGTTTCTGATCTACGACCTCTTCTATAGCCGCTGAAATATCCATTGTCAAATCTACAATAGCCCCTGAACAGGCAAGATATATGCCCCCTTGATAAATAAGCGTTAAATTAAGTTTTTCAAATCCTGCATATAAAAGAGGCTCTGACCACTCCATAACGGCACCATCTATTTTAAAGAGTACGCCAAATAAAATAGCTATGACACAAGTCAAAAGTGAAGCACTAATCGTTCCTAAAATGGCACAATATGCTTTCTTTGTAAAACCACCTACTAGTAATAAAGTCACTACTGCCATCGTAATCCCTATACATAAGCTTACAAGCATTGGATGATATCCTTTTAATAAGCTTGGAATAAGTACCTTCCAAATACAAAGTAAACTAAAGGCAAAAGATAAAATTGTCCTTGCACCAGTTCTACCTGCAAAGATAAGAAGACTCATAACAAAAAGACCCATTAAAAACACCTCACTATCCAAGCGATAATAATCGATCATATTCACATATACGATTTGATTATTATCATCCTTTTCAAGAAGAACATATGCCTTATCGCCTTGTTTATAAAGTTTATCCATTTCTAGCTTACCTGTTAATAGATTAACACCTTCTACCTGCTTTCCCTTAAAACTCCCCTGTAAAATTTCTAAAGTACATGTTTGTGAGCCTTGTTTTAATAGTCCTGCCTGATAAACTGTACTTTCATTTGTAGTGATTACCCTTGCCTTGACACCTTCTGCATTCTTATAAATTTGCTTTTCAAATCCTGTCGGTATGCCTATAAGTATCATTATTGCTACAAGGCATATCAATGAAAATAAATACTGTGTACGTTTCATCTCTACTTCACATCACAAAGGCTTGCAAGTTTATTAAAGATCTCTGTATTATCATAAGAACCTTCAAAAAGTGTTTCACCTTGACCCATTGCATAAACAGGTACAGGTACACCTGTGTGTGAATAAGATGTCCAGCCAATACCAGCCTTATTATTTAAGATATGGGTCAGTGTTACTGTTAACGGTTCATAGCCACCATATAAAGCTGTAGCTTCTTCACCGGTTTGACGTTCTGTTTTTTCTTTCATTGTTTCTTCAAAAGCAGCTGCCAATTTCTTCATCTCATAATCTGTAAGTACTAAGTTTTTATAGGCATTTTGATTAGCACGGATATCCTCTTTACTGATTAAGCCAAATTCCTCTTCAATAAGTGTCATGACATCTTCTAATTTTGCATCTACACCTACTGTCTCCTTATATGCAGCTAAACGTTTATCAAATTCTACATAACTCATTTCTTGATTATTCAAAATATCAAATGTTGTATCATAACCTGTTGTTGCTTGACCAATCGTCATACCACCCGTCTCATGATCACCTGTTACTAAAATTAATGTTTCATCAGGATGTGCTTTTGCAAATTCTACAGCGACATTAATTGCTTCATCTAATGCTATTACATCTTGAATATTTGCCATAGCATCATTTGCATGACCTGCCCAGTCAATTTTCCCACCTTCTACCATCATGAAGAAACCTTTCTTATTATCTAAGACATCAATACCTTTTTGAACAAGTTCTTTAAGTTTAATGCTATCTTCTGAGGCATCTAAATTATAATACATTGCCTGTGAATCTTGTAAATCTGGATTGATTGCATAAATCTTTCCTGACTCATTATTTAAGTTTAGTATATCTTCTTTTGTATTTACAATATGATATCCATTTTCTTTTATAATTTCATAAGCATCTTTTTGGTCTTTATTTTTACCTGTCGGTTGTACTAATCCACCACCTGCGAAATAATCAAAATTACTTTCTGCCAGTTGAAGGGCAATGTTATACATGTTCGAACGTGATACCTCATGTGCATAAAATGCAGCGGGTGTAGCATGATCAATTGATACTGAGCTGACAATACCAATTTTATAGCCTTTTTCTTTTAAAAGCTCACTAATATTGATTGTTTTAGTTGTTTTATCAGCTTCATAACCTATAACACCACTATGTGTTTTCTTGCCACTTGAAATAGCAGTTGCCGTTGAAGCTGAATCAGGACAAAAAGAAGTTGCATCTTGCGTTGTTGCTGAACCTACTACTGGAAATGAGGTTGTTGTAAGTTCCCCTAGATTAATCCCACCCTGCTCATTAACCCCTTTGTAAATACGTGCTGCATTGAGTTGAACAGATGACATGCCATCTCCAATAAAGGTAAAGATATATTTAGGGGCCTTAATCTGCTCGGTACTTGTTCTTACTGCGGATATGGTTAATCCTGTTGTTGGTGAGGCAACTGTACTAAGTCCCACCAAACTTGCTGTTCCTACTACAACACATGCAAAACCTATTAAAAATCTCTTCATCATTTTCATCTTATTTCCCTACCTTTTAAATTTAATCACTTCTTATCGTGTAATTTTATAGAGAAGCCAACTATAACTTTAAAAAAATATATTCTAAATAGGTTTCTCTTAATGATTTTACATGACTAAAACATGATGCATCACTCAATCTTATAGATGTAAAATCTATGCTACAACTTAACTTTATACGCTTGTTGTTAAACATAAATTACTCATATGTTAGTTTTTTATTCTATTTATATTAAATCTTTTTTAAATCTCTTATTTTCCATCATATTTTTCTTTCAAAACACGCTTACCATTTACACTAGCAATTTGATTACTACGTAATTCATAAGCCTTATCAACTAATAGTTTCTCCTGTGTATGCATCCCAAAAAGATCTATTTGATTTTGATTTGGAAAATAACAGTTTAAAAGTTCCTTTTCTAATTCTTCTTGTGTTTGTACACTTCCATCAGCTAAAATATGCAATATTTCATAGCCACGTGCATATAATGCCCGTGCCACCAGCGTACTGCGATGACAATCACTAGGTGCCTTTTCAGCACACATAAAAGCAATGACATAACCTTGTTCAATCCCACGACAAATTGTCTCAATGCCTTCTTTAAAACTATCTAACCTAGCAATTTTTGTAAAGTCTAAGTACCCTGCTTCATTTAAAAGTTCTGAATTCGGACGTATAATTCCAAAGGCCCCTTCCATCTGACGATATAAAATATGATGATGATTTAAAAACTGTTTAAGGGGTTCTTTATTAAATTGTGGATGAAATGCCGAATATGCCATTGTGCGTACATCTATTACAATACCAATATGGTATTTCTCTAATAATGCTAAAAAACTTTCTTGTGTATGGTGGGCATAACCAATTGTATAAATAAATTTTCTCATAAATACTCCTTATATATTGTTATTTTTTTCTAAAAACATTAAACTAATCTTGATATTAACTTTATATTTATTAGTTACTATAAACATATTATAACAATTTATACGCTACTATGAGTTGCGTAATAACGAAAGGATGGCAACGCTTATGGCAGAAAGTTCTTTACAGATTGCACCTGTATTTGGTGAACATATGGTACTACAACATGGTATGCCACTTAAAATTTGGGGAAGTGGTCCTGAAGGTCAGGCCGTAACACTTAAAATACAAGACCAACAAATTACTACTATAATTAAAGATGGTTATTGGGAGGTTACTCTCTCACCACTTTATTTAAGCTCACCTACAACCTTAACCATTTATACTACTAATGAAAGCATTAGCCTCAAAGATATTTTAATCGGAGATGTTTATCTTGCTAGTGGTCAATCTAACATGGCTATGCCACTTCGCGATACACAGGATGGCACTAGCCTACTTGAAGGGCCCTTTTCATCTAATATACGTATCTGCGATATGGTTGCCAGACATTATAAAGAAGGCACTTGTTATTTAGGTGGAAATGATGAAATGGGTTGGGAAATTAAATCTACTGATTTAATATGGAAAATTCCTTCTAAAGAAAGTATTAAAAATTTCTCAGCCATCGCTTATCATTTTGCTATGGAAATTCATGAAACACAAAATATCCCTGTTGGCATTATTAACTGCTCTTGGGGAGGAAAATCCATTTCTTGCTGGATTCGTGAAGCTTACTTTATGAAAGATCCAGAGCTTAAAGCTTTTTATAAGGAGTTCAAAAAGAATCTATCTGCTGTAGATATGTTGCAGTATACAAAAGATTTTACAGAGTATGTTTTAAATGCCCAACGTTTTATTCATGGTGAAACAGATATTTGGCCACTAGAGCCTTTTGGTCCACTATGTTCAGAAACACCAGGGCGCTTATATGAAAGTATGCTCTCTAGACTTATTCCTTTTACCTTTAAAGGCGTTATCTGGTATCAAGGTGAAAGTGACGAACTACGTGCTAATCTTTATGAAAAACTCTTTACAGCCCTTATTCATAACTGGCGTGATGACTTTCAAAATCCTACACTGCCATTTTTCTTTGTTCAGTTGCCTAGCTATAACACCACAGCAAGTGAAGACCCATGTTTATGGGCTTATTTAAGAGAGGCTCAAGCTAAAGTTGCAAATACACTGCCTTTTACTTATATGGCTGTTACTTTAGATTTAGGTGAAAAAGATAATATTCATCCGACTCATAAAAAGCCAGTTGCACACCGCCTTGCTTTACTTGCACGTCACGCTATTTACAAAGAAGAACTTTTAGTACAATGTCCTATTTTAAAAGCTGCCACATTAGAAGGTAAAATCTTAAAGCTCTTCTTCCTACATACAGGTGATGGTTTGCAAATAAATGGCAATTCTCTCCAAGGGCTTCAAATAAAAGATACACTTGGACAAATTAAATATTGCCAAGCTATTGTTCGAGAAAATCAACTCCTTATAGATTGTCCGAATATATATGAAATAACTGAAATTCGCTATGGTTATGCAAGTTATAGTGAGGCTAATCTTGTAGGAAGCAGTGGCTTACCTGTTACACCATTTAAACTCACTATTTAAATCTAAGGGGCTAAACTTTAACTCTCATTTAGCCCCTTGTTTTAAGTAACATAAAAATATTTTAATTTTACTTTTTATATTGACTTTTTTTATTTTAAGTGTTATATTTTACACAATTCAATAAATAATTGACGTAGAGGTGCGAAGGCTATCAGTAGGCTTTGGGATTTATGCAAGTAAAGAAGAACAAAGCAGAAAGGAGTATTCGCCGAAGGATAAATACCTTGCAGTATTTATTACTGGTTGTACGGTTAAGAGCCTTACAACTGTCATTTTTAGAAAATAAATTGATTTTCTAAGGATGGAGAGCTACTTATGATTTCATCATATTATTTTTAGATGATTAACGTAGCCAGCCTCTATATGCTGGTTTTTTTATTGCATCCACTTCTACCAAATACTAGAAGTGACCACCTCATGTTCTATTACATAATATGGTAGTAGAGACATATTACTACACAAAGAAGGGAAGTATAAATTATGGCAATATTTGAAGGTGCAGGTGTAGCTATCGTTACACCATTTTATGAAAATGGAGATATTAACTTTGGACAATTAGAAAAACTTATTGATTATCAAATCGATAACGGTACAGATGCAATTATTATTTGTGGTACAACAGGTGAAGCTTCTACAATGTGTGATGAGGAACATTTGGAATGCATCAAAATTGCTGTTGACCGTGTTAAGGGACGTGTCCCTGTTATTGCTGGTACAGGAAGTAATGATACAAGACATGGTATTGAACTTACTAAAAATGCAAAAAAATTAGGTGTAGATGCCTCACTTCAAGTCACACCTTATTATAATAAAGCAACCCAAAAAGGTCTTATTGAGCACTTTACAGCTATTGGCCGTGCAACTGACCTTCCTATGATTCTTTATAGTGTTCCTAGCCGTACTGGTGTAAATATTACACCTCAAACAGCTTATGAACTTTCTAAATTTGATTTTGTAGTAGGTCTTAAAGAAGCAACAGGCAATATTTCACAAGTTGCCCAGATTGCTGCACTCTGCGGCGATCGTTTACCACTCTATTCTGGAAATGACGATCAAGTTATTCCTATCCTTTCATTAGGTGGTAAAGGTGTCATCTCTGTACTTTCTAATGTTGCCCCACAACAAACTCATGATATGGTCCGCCTTTACTTAGACGGTGAAAGAGAAAAAGCACTTCAACTCCAATTAGACTTTTTACCACTTATTGCGGCGCTCTTCAGTGAAGTCAATCCTATTCCAGTAAAACAAGCACTTAACCTTATGGGATGGGAAGCAGGTCCTTGTAGATTACCGCTTACAAGCTTAGAACCTCAAAATGAAGCTAAATTAAAACAAGCACTTATTGATGCTAAAATTTTATAAACAAAACTGCGCGTCTCACAGTCTTGTTACTTCTAGAAAGGATGAATCTTATGATAAAAGCATTAATGCATGGTTGTAATGGTAAGATTGGGCAAACCATTGCACGTATTATTTCAAATCACGAAGGCATTGAACTAGTAGCAGGTGTCGATCCTTATTTAGGTACGCCTAATACTTTCCCCGTTTTTGCTACGCTAGAAGAATGTAATGTACCTATAGATGTAATCATTGATTTTTCCACTGCTAAAGCCGTACCTGCACTTTTAGACTATGCAGTAAATAGCAAAACCCCTATCGTCGTATGTACAACAGGTCTTTCAGATGCAGACATCGAAAAATTAAATACTGCAAGTAGACAAATTCCAGTCTTTTTCTCAGCCAATATGTCTTTAGGTGTTAATTTACTCATTGCCCTTGCTAAAAGGGCAACTGAGGTTTTAAGTGATAGTTCTTTTGATATTGAAATTATTGAAAAACATCATAATCAAAAAATTGATGCACCTAGTGGTACAGCACTTGCTATTGCTGATGCAATTAATAGTAGCTTGTCTGAACCTTACGATTATCGTTATGATCGCACGACCATACGTGAAAAACGTCCAAAAAACGAAATTGGCATCCATGCTGTACGTGGTGGTACTATCGTAGGAGAACATGAAATTCTTTTTGCTGGTAATGATGAATTTATTACCCTTAAACATCAAGCAACTTCTAAAGAGGTTTTTGCAGTAGGTGCACTTAAAGCTGCTAAGTTCTTAGCTGGTAAGGGTCCTGGTCTTTATAATATGGAACATCTTTTAGGATAAAAAAAGAGATAGATTTTACCATAAAATGAAGTGCCTCTGTCAAGTAGATAGGGGAAATAATAAAAAATTTGTGTCGCCAATCACACTTTTATCAGAAAGAGCTAGTATAGCACTTAAATAAGCTTTATTTCCTGACATAAAAAATACTCCTCCTTATGGTAGACAGTTTTATTATTTAAACTGTCTACCATAAGGGGAGCATATCAAAATCTATCTCTTTTTATATTTATTTTTTTAATTGATTAGATACTTCTACAAGTTGTTGCACATATCCCGTTGCTAATTGAGCATTTTCTAGATTACTAAGTGCAATAGAATTCGCCTCTTCTGCACTTGCATTTGTTTCTTCACTTACTGCTGAAATTTCATTAATACTTTCAACAATATTATTATTTGAGTTTACAATTTGATCTACCTTTTCATGAACTGCTTCTACTTTTGTATGAGACGCTGCCATTTTTGTAAGCATCTCATTAAAGATATCTTTTGTTGTATTAACAAGTTCATTTTGCTCCTTATTAATTTCATTTAACTCTTTAACAGCGCCTTCTGCTTGTATTACCTTTTGCTCAAGTTCTAAGATTATTGCTGAAATATTAGCTGTTAACTCTTGTGTTTGATTTGACAACTTTCTAATCTCATCTGCTACTACACTAAAGCCTTTTCCTGCTTCTCCAGCTCTTGCACTTTCAATAGCTGCATTTAATGAAAGCAAATTAGTTTGTGTTGAAATACCTGAAATAAGTTCTGTAATCCCATATACTTCCTTAGACTTATTTTTTAATTCTTTCATAATGTCATAAGTGTAGGCATTCTGTGTATTCACACGTATTGTTTTTTCAGTAACAGTATTCATCATTTGTGCCCCTTGCTTTAATGACTGTTGCGCTTCTTCCGAAATGCCTTTTACAACTATAAAATCGCTAGCTGTTTCTTGGATGAGTGTACCAATCACTTCAGTCATTTCAGTTTGTGCCTGAATACTTGTAGTTACGTCTTCAGAACCTGTTGCAATTTGTGTGATAACCTCATTAACTGTTTCTGAAGAGGTAGCAAATACATTTACAACTTCACTTACTTTATTGGTATTCTGATCAAGTACACCAATAGCCATAAAAATATCTTGTAAAAGTATATTCTGCTTATCCATCTCTGCTTGTACCCTTGCTGTATTCTCTGCTTGTAATTCATTAATTAAACTTACCAATTTATAATAGCCATATGAAAATACAATAATGGCACCTACTGTAACCATATAAGCCGTTGTAAGTCCCGAATGCCATTGTTTTCTCACAAAAATACGAATTAGCAAATCCATGCTGTTAATGATTACGACTAGTATATTGGCAGATTTAATAAGCCTCTCATCTAAATATAACACACAAATAAGTAAAATAGCTAATCCTGTTACAAATACAAAATTATCTTTAGCAAATAACAGCCCCACAGCATACATTAAAAGATAACTATACATTCCAATCCATTTAATGTGTTCACTGCTCTTATCTTTTAAATATGCAATGTTTATGCACATATTTGCTAAAAACATTATAGCTATAATACCCATTGTCTTAGCTATACTATTGTTTCCTAACATATATTCTTTAATATATCCTACATAAAGTGACATTGCCGCAAATGAACCAATAACAAAGAATACTTTATTTATTTTTATAAGTCCCCTATTTTCCACCCTATAACTCCCTTTCAATGTTTTCTTTGTTATTTTAACATATCATAAGTTATTCTTTCTACTACTTTTGTCATATATTGTAAATTTTTATATTTCTTATATATAGGTACAAAAAAAACTACTTAAAGCTATTTTCAGTACTTTAAGTAGTTCTTACTATATAAAATAATTAATTTGCATTAGTTGATTGATATGCTAAATCACATTTATCTTGCAATATATTGAAGTCATTTTCTTCATGGTGTTGAATAATGCTTTCTCTTAAAATATCATTCTCATATACAATTGTTACATAAACACTTTTCTGCCCACCTTTTGCCCTATAGTAACACATCGTTTCTCCTCGTCTCATTTTAATTCCTCCATTTACTCTTCCTGTTATTCACTTTATCCATGTCCGATTCATGTCTTTTTATGTCTTTTTTTATCTTTAATATCATTATACACGAAATCGAACATTTGTTCTAGTGTTTTTTTATTTTACTTTATTAATTTATGTACAAGCCTACTAATTTATAACCTATCTTTTAATATAGGTTTCACATTTATAAATTTTAGTTATTCATAGTTTTAGTAATGTGAAATCATTAAAAGCCCCTTTATACACTGTCTATTTCAAAGTCATAGCTGATTTCTCCATAAACAAAAAATGGTTAGCATATTGTTTAATTAATATGCTAACCATTTTTTATACTATCCTTTATATAAAGGGGTTATAAAAACGCCCTCCATTGCTTTTCATTAATATAAATACTACAACTACAATCATACTCATAACTGCTATAGCTATATAATCCCTACTTTTAAAAGGTTTACCACTATACCATGTACGTTTCTTATTTTTTCCAAAAGCACGTAGCTCCATAGCTGCACTTATCGTTTCAATACGTTCTAAACTTGAAAAGATAAGTGGTAATAAAATACTTCCCATATTTTTAAGGCGCTTTCCAAGCTTCTCATTACGAGAAAGATCAAGCCCTCTTGCTTGCTGTGCAAATGCAATATCTTGATAATCTCTTTGAATATCAGGAATATATCGTAATGCTATAGCCACTGCATATGCTAATGAATAACTTACCCCTATACGATTTAAAGAGGCTGCAAATTCACTTGGTTGCGTCGCCACCATAAAAATCAGTGCAATTGGTATCAGCGCAAAATACTTAACTGTAATATTAAATTGATAAAAAAGCTGCTCTTTGGTTACTGTGTATGGACCTATTATATGAAATAAAGGTGTATTGGTCCCATAAATATTTGTACCTTCTTGTGGGGCAAATATAAAAATTGCCACATTATTAATCATTAAAAATACCAGTATAAAATAAAATACTACTTCTATATCCTTAAATGGAATCTTAGAAATTTTAAAGAGTACTAAACTAAATACTAGAAGTACAATAAGTACACGTGTGTCATAAGTAAACATTGTTGCTAATGCATATAATATTAAACATATTAATTTCGTTGCACCCGTTAGCTTATGAATAAAGGATTCTTTTTCTATATATCCTAACATCTTGTGTTCCTCTCCTCTTCAATGAAACATTTTACAAAGTCTTGTGCATTTTTCAACTCAGCTCTTAAGGCTAATTCATATAGTGAAGTCATTTTTAAGCTTGCTGCACCTACTAAATCTTCATTCGTTAATACTTCATAGGCCGCCTGATCAGCTAAGAGTTTCCCCTCTGAAAGTACAAGTGCACGACTTGTATACTCTAACATCAAATGCATATCATGCGTTATCATTAAAATTGTAATACCTTTTTGGTTAAGTTCTTTTAAAAATTGCATCATCTCTGTATAATGCTTATAATCTTGTCCTGCAGTTGGCTCATCTAAAATAATAAGTTCCGGCTTAAGCACTAAAATAGAAGCAATAGTGACACGTTTCTTTTGCCCGTAACTTAAAGCTGAAATTGGCCAGTTACGTTTGCGGTACAGTCCACAAATTTTAAGTGTCTCATAAACCTTTTCCTTTATAATCTCTTCAGAAACGCCTCTTAATCTTAATCCCAATGCTACCTCATCAAAGATCATATTTTTAGAAATCATCTGATTTGGATTTTGGAGTACAACACCAATATTTTCTGCACGTTCCTTGATACTTTTATTTTTAAGGTCTTCCCCTTTAAATAAAATTTTCCCTTCTGATGGACGATAAAAACCACAAATCAATTTTGATAAAGTTGATTTTCCAGCGCCATTTCTTCCTACTAAACTTATCATTTCTCCCTTGTAAATATCAAAAGAAATGTCTTCTAATATATTTTTCTTTCCTTCATAAGAAAAGCTTACATTCTTAAAGCTTAAAAGAGCCTCTGCATGTTCTTTTGCTACTTCTTTTGGACTTTGTCGCTTATACCAATTTGCTAATGCACCTTTTTGCATTTCATCTAACCTTAAAGTATTTATATGTTCAAGTCCCATCTCTGTATTCAACTGACATCCAGCATATTTTAATGCAGTGACATAGAGTGGCTCACGTACCCCTACATTCTTCAAAATAGAAGGAGAAACAGTTAAAATAGCCTGTGGTGATAAGTCCGCTACTATACTTCCTTCATTCATAACGATAATACGATCTACGTTAGCTTCAAGAACATCTTCTAAACGGTGCTCAATAATTATCATTGTCTGCCCTGTTTGTTTTTGAAGGCTATCAATAAGATACATAGCATTTTTTCCTGTTGCCGGATCTAAACTCGCAAGTGGCTCATCAAATAACAAAATATCAGCCTCGCCTACCATAACCCCCCCTAGTGTGACACGTTGTTTTTGTCCACCTGATAAGCGCTGAGGTGCTACGCCTAAATGGTCTTGTATTTCTACCATTTCTGCAACTTCTTTTACCTTCTGATGCATTTTTTCTTGTACAACACACTCATTTTCTAGTAAAAAGGCAATATCTTCAGCAACTGTAAGACCAATAAATTGATGATCTGGGTCTTGTAACACAGTTCCTACCATTCTAGAAACTTCAAACAAACTAAGGTTTTTAGTTTCTTTGCCTTTGATACGTAAACTTCCTGTGATTTCACCTTTATAGTTGAATGGAATTAATCCATTTAATGTATGTCCTAAAGTACTTTTCCCTGAACCTGATGGCCCCACAATAAGTACCTTTTCACCTTCATATATTGTTAAATTGATATTTTTTAAAGTTGGATTTGCTTGAGCATTATACTGAAAGCTAAAATCTTCAAATACAATAACGGGTTTTTTCATAAATTTTCCTTTCTTCATCTTTATTTAATAAGTCCTTGTTCTATTGCCATAAATCAAATCGAATTTTCCTATTCCATAAAGAAAGAGGCGCGATGCACCCCTTAATCTTCTTCAACCAGAGTACCTTTTTGTATTCTAGTTTTGCTATACGCAATTAATAAAAATGTGCCAAGTACACCTACAGTTAAACTATTTGATATACTTGCTACTGCACCTTGTATATATACTTTATTCATAGGTTCTGCATAAATTAAAATATCTAAACTTGGTGCAACAACTACCCAAGCAATGACATTGGCTATAACTTGATAAACATTAAAATAAATAATCTTCTTAATGCCCATAGCCCCTTCTTCAATATCCATTCTTCTTTGTGCTATACCAATAATAAGTCCTACCACAGCCGAAGCAATAATCCAACTCATCCATGGTGATCCATAAGCGGTTAAATCCTTTAACATGTGACCAATAAACCCTATCATCATTCCTGCAAATGGTCCATAAATAACAGCCATTAACCCAAGAAAAGCATATGCTGTTTGAAGTTCTGTATTTGGAATGCCTGTTGGAATACAAGCAAAACGTCCTAAAATCAAAAAGACGGCTGCGCCAATACCAATGGCGACAATTGTTTTTATCGATAATGGTCTTCTATTCATTCCTGTTCCTTTCAAAATTTATAAAAATAAAGCCTGAACGCGAAGGTCCAGGCTTAGTGTGCACATTTTTTCCTCATCTTACAATGCTATAAAATTAATACAAATTTCATACATTGTGGACTTAGCACCTTGTCGTACACAGGTTGCTGGGTTTCATTGGGCCATTCCCTCCACCTCTCTGGATAAGTTTACGTCTCATATATTTCATATTTATGTTAAGTGGTTTTAAGCTTTTTGTCAACTACTATTTAATTTATTTTATTTTTCAATCCCCTTTTATGTTTATCTTTTCCTATAAGGTGTGATATCATATATAGAGAAACCAACTAAAACCTCAAAATATACATGTAGGTAAATTAGTTTCTCCCAATGATTTCACATGACTAGAAATTATGAATAACTAAATTTTATAAATGTGAAATCTATAGAAAAACAGTTAATTTTAGTTTTAAAGGAGATCTCATTATGATAACGCCAGATACATTACTTATAAAAAATCATACCGTCGTTCTTCATACGTCCCTTCATGAAGAAATTGTACTGCCCAATCTTACAACATTACTAAACCTTTATCAAACCCATAAAAATACAGAAGTAGGCCATCGTATTAAAGCAATGCTCCAATGTGATATTGGTACATTACTTGTTATTGAAATTATGATTGACGCCTCACATCCTGTCACCTTAGAACGTTTAAAATCTGGTGAAATCAGTAAAAATATGAAACACGTTAATGACTATAATGTCATCTTAAATAGTCATCTTGAAGACGCACGTAAACAATTTAATGAACAAGCCTCTAAAGGACTTGTTCAAGGTACTTTTGAAGACTGCTGCTTTAATACCATGCCTTTTGGTACTGTTATTTTATGTAGTCGTTTCCCACATTATAAAAATACACATTATAATAAGGAAGCAATTGATACATTAATAAATTAACTTATAAAAAAGAGAGGTTACAACTGTAAAATCTCTTTTTTCTTTATGTTACAATATAGTATTCTATTTTATAAATTCTTTCTCACTATATATTGAATTCGAAAATATATTGTTATAAAATGCTACTGTATGTTATCTTATATAGAAAATTCTATATTATATTAAGGAGATTTATAAATGACACAATTATTACATGTACTTAAAAATCATATAGAAGATTTGCTCACCTTCTTAAAATGGGTTTGCCTAGCGATTATCGTAGGCTGCATCGTAGGATTTATTGGTTCACTATTTCATCATGCTATCGAATATGTTACTTTGTTTAGAGAAAAGCATTGGTACACTATTTTATTACTCCCATTAGGTGGCATGCTTATTGTATTCTTATATCACATAGGTCATATGGCTGATGATAAGGGGACAAATTTAGTACTTCTCTCTATTAGAGAAGCCGATCCTATTTCCTTTAAAACTGCTCCTCTCATCTTCATTTCAACAGTTATCACTCACTTGTGTGGTGGTTCTTCTGGCCGCGAAGGTGCTGCTTTGCAGCTTGGCGGAAGCCTAAGCTATCAGATTGGAAAGCTCTTTCGCCTAGATGAAAAAGACTTACATATTATGACTATGTGTGGCATGAGTGCCGGTTTCGCTGCTTTATTCGGTACCCCCCTTGCTGCTGCAATCTTTGCTATGGAAGTAATTAGTGTGGGGATTATGCATTACGCCGCTTTAGTACCTTGTACACTTGCTGCTATCATTGGTTATGGCATTTCTGGAAAATTTCATATTAGCCCTACAAGCTTTCATCTCACTAATATTCCCACGCTATCAGTTTATATAACTTTTAAGGTTATTCTTTTAGCGCTTTTAGGTGCTCTCTTAAGTATGATTTTTTGCCAAAGTCTTCATACTAGCAGTAAACTATATAAAAAATGTTTTCCAAATCCCTATGTTCGCATTATAACAGGCGGTTGTTTAATACTCTTCTTAACACTTATTTGTGGGACAACTGATTATTTAGGTGCTGGTATGCCCATTATTACTGCTGCTTTAGAAGATCAAATCGTCCCTTGGGCTTTTTTATTAAAATTAATTTTTACAGCAATTACTTTAGGCGCAGGCTTCAAGGGTGGTGAAATTGTGCCTGCATTCTTTGTAGGGGCAACCTTTGGTCATACTGTTGGTGGGTTATTAGGACTTTCTCCTTCCTTTGGTGCTAGTATAGGACTAATTGCTTTATTTTGCGGTGTAACAAATTGTCCTATTACTACATTTATTTTAAGTCTAGAGCTCTTTGGTACACAAGGTAGCTTATTCTTCATGCTGGCTTGTGCTGTAAGTTATATGACATCAGGTTATCAAGGTCTTTATTCCAAACAAAAAATCATGTATTCTAAAGTAAAACCTGAATTTATCAATCAATTTACTGAATAAATTTACAATCGAGTAGGAGGATAACCATTAATTGATTATCCGACCTCTCACACCACCGTA
>NZ_CEVXFV010000057.1:0-25892 GCF_982396655.1 Cellulosilyticum sp.
ATGTTTAAAAGGAGTGCTATTCATTTTTAAACAGTAGTTTCGCAATTACCTAGTATGAAAGTTTAATTATAATCATTGCATATGTACAGACTTTTATGCTTTACTCATAATTATCGTCCTATTTGAATAGTAAATAAGCAATAACATTTACGATAATTCCCCTTCTTTATTCTACTTTTTTACTTACTCAATCTCTAAATATCTTTTAATTCTTATTATTTATTATATACATATTTCTGATAAATCTTTAACTTATTATATTTATTTTTTTGCAAAATATTAATAATTTTTTGAAATTATTTTATTTTTTATATATTAGTGTTATAATTATCTTGTATTTAAATACATATAATTTTTATAATCAAAAAGGAGAAATACAAATGAAAGTTATTAAAAAACTTTCTATTTTAGCTCTATCTGTTTGCTTATTATCATTTAATGTACTCCCTATCTATGCGCAAGATACTTCTGAATTTTCTATTGAAGAAGAAGAGATAGATAAACAAATTACATTAGAACTAAAAGAAGAACTTGAAAATGTAACACCTATGGACCCTAACGAAATAGAACTTTTAGTAGATTTAAACGCCTATATGACTGAAAATAACATTGGTAATTTCAGTGAGTTAACTGATGAAGATATTAGTAATTTTATTGATCAAGAATATATAAATTTAAATTTAAACGCTAGAGGTATTGGTAAAGAAGCTGTTCGTGCATCTTTTGCTGCTATCGTTGCATGTGGATATGCTGCTGGATGTACTCTTTCAGCTGAATTACTAAGTAATTCTCTTCAAGATTATCCTTCATCTGTTAGCTATGAAGCTGGTTGCGCCCGTTCTTTAGAACTACATAACTCTAGTACATATAATGATGTAATTAGGGATTTTAAAGATGCCTTAGATTCATTACCATCATCTAAGCAATATCATTCAACCTATGGTTCTTTTAAACTAGATGATGACCTTGACTTATACATGGGAATTAATTATGCCGATTATTTAATTGCAGCTGAAAAGGTTAATGGAAGATGGCAAATATACATGAGAGTAGATGATATATATGACTTTGATCATAAAGCATGGGAAGAGGTTACAAGCCCAACAACAGCAGCAGGTGTTGCTTTAAATAATTATGGTGATTATGCAGAATCTATAGGTGCGATTGTACCCTTTGATGTATATATGTACAATCAATATAGATACTAACTTATACAATTAAAATGAGGTTTTTTATGTATATTCGTAAGCTACTTTGGACATTAGGATTTTTATTAAGCTTTCTCGAAGTATATATCTTTTGGCAAGGTTTTTTAGTTTCCACTTATGAACTAGGTCAACAAGTAAATTCTCCTCTTATTATCGCATTTATACCAACTGCTATATTCTGTATAATAAAATTGCTCTTTAATTTTATAGTTTATATAGTGATTGCTGCTAACTATATTCAAAATACACCTCTTTCCATTTCCCATATTAAAATCGAACACATAGACTCAAAAGGTATAATTCTACTAAAAATTATTATTTATATACGTATGATTTTTAATATAGTTACTTTATATCTAATGTTATTAAAAGCAAATTCAACTACATTTTGGTATAATATTATATACCTTTTTTGTAGCTTAATACTTAGTATACTTTATCTATTATGGATTGGGTCAATTAGTTCTGAAAAGCACTCACATTCAGTCAACTAAAAAGTCAAAACATTAATAATAGCCAAGACTGTTGTAAGTAAGATTAGTCATCATTACTGCAACAGTCTTTTATTTTATCTAAATTTAACTGTACTTCATATCTGGTATTAATATAATACTAAAAATGTCACCCTCTACATTTACTACTTAACACTATATTTAATCAAAAGACTTCTTACATTCTCTTTTGTATATGTACCATTCGTCCATAGAACAGATGAGGAAATAATTTTTTTCTCAATCAGTACATTAATTCCACCAACCTTATTTAATTGTTACCGGCAAGTACTTTTGGCGAAATTTCGGTAAATAATTTTACCTAATTCTTACGTAAAATTTTTATAAGTATGTTGCATAGCAGCATACCAGAATGCCTAAGCATTCTGGTCGAATAATGATTGTCGATGCTCTAGTCGGTAACTCTTTCCATTCATTGTGATGACTTGGCAGTGATATGTAAGCCGATCTAATACAGCAGTTGTTAATGCAGGATCACCTAACAGTTCTGTCCAGTTCTCCATCCCTTTATTGGATGTAATAATAAGTGATGCTTGTTCATGTAGTGTTGAGATAAGTCCAAAAAATAGATTAGCTTCCTCTCTTGTGATAGGTAAATAGCCTAACTCATCAATAATCACTAAGCTTGAGGATAAGATACGATTTAACATACCTTTACTTTTTTTAGATATTTCAGCTGTTTTTAAAGTATGCATTAAAGCATCCATTGTTGTAAAAGTAACCCTATAGCCTTCTTTAACAGCTTTATAACCCAAAGCTATGGCTAAATGTGTTTTGCCTACGCCAGGTGGTCCAAGAAGTATAAGATTATAAATCCTATCAATCCATGTGAGTTCACTGAGTTCATTAAACTCTCTTTTACTCATAGACTTTTGAAAGTTAAGATCAAACTCTTCTAAAGTTTTAATGACTGGGAAACAGGCGTTTTTAAGGCGTCGTTCTTGAAGTTTAGTATCTCTTAGGGTGATTTCATGTTTAAGTATTGTGATTAAGAAGTCTTGGTATGTCTGGTCATTTGCTTTTGCATTATCTATTAATTTCAAGAGATTTTCTTTAAGGTAATGTAGTTTGAGCAGATTTGCATAGTCTGTTATCTCATTTAATGTATCCATTTTTTATCATCCTTTTGAAAACATTGTAAGTATTCATCTATATTTCTTATCTCAGGCCTAACGTATTCAGTAATAGGCTTAGTATTTAGATTGGGCATTACATAGGGTTTATCTTTAGGTTTCTTTGGTGTACTTATAAGGTATTCTACAGTTTCTTTAAAAAGTGTGGCACTCATAAGCTTATGTGTAAAACAATAGTTGAGGGCTTCTCTTCTTATATCTATACTAGATTTCTTACAAGCACTATTAATTAAGAAAAGTTGGTCTCTATAATAACGTGGTTTTTCTTCTTTAATAATTTTAAGAAAAGTCATTGCCTGTTCACTTTCGCCTAAGCCAGAAAGAGCTTGCTTATAAAGTTCATCTATTGAACTACCTTGAACTCTTTCAACATGTGAAATACGGATGAGTTTTCCTTTATCTTTGCATAGTTTATGGCTTACTATAAGTGTCTCAGAATCTTTATCTATAATGTCTAACCTATCATCCTTTAGAGAAAGAAGAACTTCTTTCCCTGGTGAGTATGTACCTTTAGGGAGTTGATAACGATTTTGTTTGTATGAAATGGTATTGTTTTTTCGAACAGAATAGATTAAACTAGATGTATTAATAGTATTTATTAATGGCTGAGGCATTTGAAGTAAGTGGTCTTTTTCTAGGAGAAACACTTCTTTAGGTGCCTTTTTCATTGTGTCATGAATTTTCCCATTGCCTGTGCGGTCTAACCATAAAACACAGGCTTCATTAAAGTCTTCAATGTCAGTAAATGTTCTATGCTTTGCGAAGTTATATTTTAAAAACTTTACAACAGCTTCAACTTTCCCTTTACTTTCAGGGTCATAAGCTCTACAAAGTCTCATCTTAAATTTTGCATGATTAAGGTAGTTTTGAAATCCTTCAGTACAGATAATATCACCTGCATTTTCAGAAACAATAATAATACGATCTTAATCATAAACGATTTCTTTTGGCATACCACCATAAAACTCAAAAGCTTTTTGATGAGCTACAACAAGATCTTGTGTAGTAAAAGGTCTATCTTGCCAATAGGCAAACTTATATCTTGAATAAGGGAGTACAAGTGCAAAGCAATACACCTTAACCAGTTTACCATCTATTCTTTTGACTTGGATTTGCCCAAAGTCTGCTTGTGCCTGAAAGCCTGGTGGTAATTCAGGTACTTCTTGATACTGTCTGAGTGGTGGATGTTTTGGAATCTTATAAATCTTTCTTAACTCCTCAATATATTTACGTAGTGTACGTTCTTTAAAATCAACTTGTCCATATTTTTCAAGTAGCCAATCATAGATTTGAGCGGCTGATAAATCCTGAAATTCCTTAAGCCATTCAATAATATCTTGTTTATAAGCATCTACTTTTTTCTTTCTAGTCTTTGCAGCTTCATATGCTGATTGGTATTCTTTAGGAGACATATTCCAGTACTTACAAACAGTTTTATAATTAATCTTTAGTTTAGATGTGCATTGTGACTTGTTAAGCCCTAATGATTTATAGTGTTGTATTTCAGCAAACATAGTCCATCCTTTCATTTCTATCATCTCCTCTGATATTTTCATAATTATTTTATCAGAAGAGAACAGTAAGTTGTAAAAAGTTGTATAATATTCTCCGTTTTTGTTTACCGAAATCTCTCCGTTTTATTTTACCATTAACAAATATATACAATGGATGAAGTGAAATTAATATGGGATAGGATAAAAGATACTAATAATGCTACTGCATTTATGATTGCATTAAAACTAGGACTAAGAGCTGGGGAGATATACGCTCTTAGATGGTCCGATATTGATTTTAAAGACAGTACTGCTAATATAACTAAGCAGCTACAATTCCAACAAGGTAAATGGTCATTCACAACACTTAAAACAGCTAATAGCTATCGTAAAATAAAGTTTGATAATGAGTTTAAGGAATATCTTTTAGAAGTGAAACAAAAACAAGATGAATTTAGATCCTTGCTAGGCGATATGTACAAATCAAATAAGGTCTATAATACACTAGAAAAAAATGAGAACAATAATTGCGTTATTTGTGTTAATGATTTTATAAATGTTAAACCTGATGGTGAAATGTCAAATACTAATAGCCCTAAGGTTATAACTCGAATATGCAAAGAAGATTTTGGTATAGATTTTAAAATACACAATTTAAGACATACTCATGCAACTATATTATTAGAGAAAGGACAAAATCCAAAATATATAAGTGAAAGATTGGGGCATTCAAATGCCTCATTTACACTTAAACTATATACGCATCTAACTAGAGCAATGGACGATTCAGCCCTTGATGCTCTTAATTTTAAGCTTTAACTTGTGGGTGTGGGCGAAAAAAAGTGGGCAAAAACATGATTGCCCACATTTTCACCCACTTTTTTATTATTTTTCTATGCTTTATCTATTTTGATATATTTTAATAATATGACTACACAGTGTAATGTTTGCCTTGACTATCAACTGTTTAAGACGTCAAATTATTTACCGAAGTATCTGTTTAATAAACCTTCGAAAGCTTTACCGTGTCTAGCTTCATCTTTACACATTTCGTGTACTGTATCATGGATAGCATCGTATCCTAATTGTTTTGCAAGTGTTGCAATATCTTTTTTACCTTGTGTTGCACCGTGTTCTGCTTCTACACGCATTTCAAGGTTTTTAGCTGTATCAGCTACTACTACTTCACCTAATAATTCAGCGAATTTAGCAGCATGTTCTGCTTCTTCGAAAGCAATTCTTTTGTATGCTTCTGCTACTTCTGGATATCCTTCTCTATCTGCTTGACGGCTCATAGCAAGGTACATACCTACTTCTGTACATTCACCAACGAAATTTTGACGAAGGCCTTCTAATACTCTTTCATCTACGCCGGCAGCTACACCAATTCTATGTTCATCAGCGTATACTCTTTCACCTGTTTGTTCCATGAATTTATCTGCACCAGCTTGGCAAATTGGACAAACTTCTGGAGCTTTTTCTCCTTCATAAACGTAACCACAAATTGTACATACATATTTTTTCATAATCATACCCTCCATTTATTTTTATTAACTTTATTATCTATTATCTAGTACACCTTGGAAATAATTTTTTCTAAATAATAATTATTATCCGTTGCATATATTTATAATACCCTCTTTCTCTTCTTTTGTCAATAATATTTTTATCTTAAAAAAGAATTTTTTTCCTCATAATGCACATTCTAATTAAAGATTCATTTTAGGAGGTTTATTATGACAGATCAAACGACGAAAAAACTTACTCTTTCATCACTTGTACTCATGATTTTTACATCTGTATACGGATTTGCCAATATGCCTAGAGCATTTTTCTTAATGGGCTATGCAGCAATTCCATGGTATATATTAGGTGCCATCACCTTCTTCATTCCCTATGCCTTTATGATGGCTGAGTATGGTGCTGCTTTTAAAGAAGAAAAAGGTGGTATCTACTCTTGGATGGAACGTTCTGTAGGGGCTAAATATGCCTTTATCGGTACCTTTATGTGGTACGCATCTTACCTTATTTGGCAAGTTAGCGTTTCTTCTAGTATATGGATTCCTTTATCTAATGCTATATTTGGACGTGACCGTACAAGTGAACTCTCTTTTGGTTTCTTAAATAGTACTCAAGTGATTGGTATCTTAGGTGTACTATGGGTTATCTTAGTAACTGTTGTATCTTCCAAAGGTATTAGTTGGATTGCCAAGGTTACTTCCGTAGGAGGCTCTGCTGTCTCACTACTTAATATCGTTTTAATTTTAGGTGGCTTTATTACTCTGGCATTAAATAGAGGACAATTTGCCGAACCAATTGTTTCTTTATCAAATACCTTGCTTCGCTCTCCAAACCCTAAATATCAATCTTCGCTTTCTGTACTTTCTTTCTTTACTTATGCAATTTTTGCTTATGGTGGTATAGAAGCTATTGGTGGGCTTGTCGATCAAACAAATAAGCCTGAAGTTACTTTTCCTAAAGGTGTAAGCATAGCAGCTATTATTATCTCTATTGGATATTCTTTGGGTATATTCGTTATTGGTACCTTTGTTAATTGGAATAGTGTTCTTTCTGCTGATAATGTAAATACAGCTAATGTTACCTACATTGTTATGCAAAATTTAGGTTTTGAATTAGCACGTGCATTTAATGCAAGCACTAATGTTGCACTTGGTGTTGGTTCTGCTTTAGCTAGACTTTCTGGACTAGCTATGTTCTTAGCATTGACAGGTGCATACTTTACACTTATTTATTCACCACTTAAACAGCTGATTGAAGGCACACCAAGTGGACTTTGGCCAAAAAAATGGACTACCTTAAAAAATAACATGCCTGTTTATGCTATGTACTTACAATGTATTATTGTTTCAGTCATTATATTACTCGTTTCTTTCGGTGGAGATAATGCTTCTGAGTTCTTCAATATGCTTGTAACAATGACTAATGTAGCCATGACAATTCCTTACATGTTCTTGGCCGTAGCCTTTCCTATTTTCAAGAAGAATCGTTCTATTCGCAGGCCTTTCATTGTATATAAGAGCAATGGATTTGCACTTTTTGCAACTATTGTTGTTACCTTAGCTGTAGGACTTGCTAATATCTTCTCTATCATTGAACCTGCGCTTATTTCTGGCAATTACCTGAACACTATTTTATCTGGTGGAGGTCCTTTATTATTTGCCATTATTGCATTCTTCTTATATATGCGTTATGAAAAGAATAACGCTTAAAATTTAAACTATAAATAATAAAAAGGATTCGAGTTTTACTCGAATCCTCAGATTGTTGACAAATGAATTTTCCCAAAATAAACTCACAAATTAAGTGAGGATTATTCAAGAAAATCTATTAAAATAGGGGTAAAAAGAGCAGTTTAGGTCCATTTTTACCTCTGTTTTCTATTTCTAGACTAGTAAAATACTATGGAAAAGTTAATTGTCTACAGCCTGAAGGATTCGAGTTTTACTCGAATCCTTTTTATGCAGATATTATTTATTTTTTATATCCAAAACTATTCATGTTTTGTAATTGTAGATTTTTTTGTTCTAAGTTAAGTTGTTCGCTCTTATAGTTTTCTAATTTTATTATTTGTATACTTTCCTTATATGCAAGATACTGCACATAATTATAAGAGCTTATTATTAAGATTCCGTTGATTAAAATAGCTAGTATAATGGCTTTCCATGCTTGCTTAAAAAACATTCTTTCATTATTTCTTAAACATATATAATCCGTATCACTAACCATTCTACTCCCACACTCATTACAAGCCATGTATACCCCCTATATGCTTATATCTAGCTTTTCCCAAAGTTGTCCCCTCTTTATGTTGCTTAAATACTAGATTAAACGTTTATGAGTAAAGTGACTTCTTCCTTCTGCATAGTCAGCTACAATCTGTCCATTACCACGAAGTTTATATTTATATATAAGTAGTCCTTCAAGTCCTACTGGACCTCTTGCATGAAGCTTTGATGTACTAATACCAACTTCTGCACCAAATCCATATTTGAAGCCATCACTAAAACGTGTAGATACATTCAGGAATACGTTTCCTGAATCAACTAATGCCATAAACTTCTCAGTTGCTTCCTCATCTTTTGTAATAATACAATCTGTATGGCCTGAACCAAATGTATTAATGTGAACAATTGCTTCATCTATATTGCTTACTACTTTAATAGAAAGAATATAATCTAAGTATTCTGTTTGCCAGTCTTCCTCAGTAGCTGGTTCTACATCAATAATAGCCTTTGTTTTTTCACAACCTTTGATTAACACATTCTTTGCTTCCAATGCAGCCTTTAACTGAGGCAAATAGTCTTTTGCTACATCTTCATGAACTAATAATGTTTCTAATGCATTACAAACAGCTACATATTGTGTTTTTGAGTCTACAACAACTTTGACAGCTAAGTCTAAATCTGCGGCTTTATCTACATACGTATGACAAATTCCATCAGCATGCCCCATGACTGGGATATTTGAATTTTTCATAATGTAACTTACGAAAGCGTTTGAACCACGTGGAATCAGTAAGTCAATATACTTATCTAATTTAAGAATTGCATCCACATCTTCTCTACTTTCCATAAGTGCAATCCAACCTTCTGGTAAGCCTGCTTCTATACTTACATCTCTAATAATTTCAAATAAAATTTTATTAGTTTCTTTTGCTTCTCGACCACCTTTTAATAAAACAGCATTTCCACTCTTTAAACATAAAGTAGAAATTTGAACAAGTGCATCTGGTCTAGATTCAAAAATTACGCCTATTACACCTATTGGACAGGCTACCCTTGTCAAAATTAAATCCTTGTCTAATTCTGTTTGAAGTTGAACCTTTCCAATAGGATCTTCTAATGAAAGTAAACTTGATATGCCAGATACTACATCTTTAATTTTATCGTCTTCAAATCTTAAACGCTTTAATAATGGCATAGCAACATTTTCCTTTTCACTATTTGCCATATCTATTGCATTTGCCTTCTTGATTTCATCAGCTCTTTCAACAAGTGCTTTGCTAATCGCCTTTAATGCATTATCTCTTATTTCCCCACTTGTTGCTGCAAGTGCAATGGATGCTTCTTTGGCTTTTTTTGCATTTTGCACAATATCCATATTCTATTTAACCTCCTAATTTACATATAGTTCAAAGTTGATTATAACTTATCACTAATATCAGACTTATCTTTATTATATATTATCAATAATTTTCTTACAATTACTTTATTTAATTAATTAACTTGACATTCGACTACAAAATACATTTTTTACGCTTCTATTAATGTCAAGAATTCTTCTTCTGTTAAAATAGGAATATTTAATTCCTTTGCTTTTTTATTTTTACTTGAGCTTGATTCACTATCATTATTAATCAGGTAATTTGTACTTTTACTTACAGAACCAGTTACTTTTCCGCCCATTGATTCGATTTTAGCTTGAAGCTCTTTTCTATTTTTAAAATGATGTACATCTCCTGTTACCACAAATGTCTTACCTGCAATAGGTGATTCTATTGGTGTACTTAAATCTTCTTGTTTAAAGTGAAGTTCTTTAACTAGTTTTTCAACCATTTGTTTATTTTCTTCTATACTAAAGTATTCATTGAAAGCTTGTGCAATTACTGGACCTACGCCATCTATGGCTGTTAATTCTTCACTTGTTGCATTCATCATTTTTTCTAAATCATTATTAAAATGCTTACAAATAAGTTTAGCAGTACCTAGACCTACACCATTAATACCTAATGCATAAATAAAGTTAGCTACAGCAACTTCTCGTGATTTATTAATAGAAGTCATAAGCTTTTGATATGATTTTTGACCTAATCCTTCCATTTGCACAATTTCTTCTTCGTACACTGATAGTTTATATAAAGATGTAAAATCTTTTAAGTAACCCTTTTCTAAGAATTTTTCAATTGTAGCTTCTGAAAGCCCCTCAATGTTCATGGCATCACGTGTAGTAAAGTGAGCTAATGCACGTAATCTTTGTGCCTTACAGTTGGCATTAGTACATACTAATGTCTTAGCTGTTTTCTCTTGTTTAATTTCTGTATGCGCACCGCATACTGGACACTTAGTTGGAATTTCAATAGTGTTACTTTGTGTTAAGTTTTCAGCTATCTGTGGAATGATCATGTTGGCTTTATAAACCTTTACAGTATCTCCAACTCCAAGTTTAAGTTCTTCTAATATGCTTAAGTTGTGTACACTAGCACGTTCTACTGTTGTACCTTCAATTTCCACTGGTTCAAAAATAGCTACTGGATTAATAAGTCCTGTCCTGGATGTATTCCATTCAATATCTAAAATACGTGTTTCCATAACTTCATCTTGCCATTTAAATGCAATAGAGTCTTTAGGGAATTTAGCTGTTTCGCCAAGTGATGCTGAATAAGGTCTACTATTATAAGTAAGCACTAATCCATCTGATGCAAATTCTTGTTGATCAATCGCCTCAGCAAAGTACTGAACTGATTCTTCTATATTTGCCTGAGTTACCTTTTTGTATTCTACAACTTGGAATCCTATATTATGAAGCCATTCTAATTGCTCTGACTTTGTTTCAAAGTCTGGGCCGCCTACTGCTACTGAGAATGCATACAATCTCACATTTCGTTTAGCGGTAATCTCTGGATTAAGTTGTCTTACACTTCCACTACATAAGTTTCTTGGATTTTTATATTTATCTTCCCTATCACCTAAACGCTCATTAATTTTATTGAAGTCTTCATAGGTAATAATCGCCTCACCACGTACCACTAATCTTTCTTTATAATCAATGGTTAATGGTACATTTTTAAATGTTCTATAGTTATTTGTGATTTCTTCACCAACTTGCCCATTTCCTCTCGTTACAGCGCTCACAATCTGTCCACCTTCATAGGTTGCTACAATCGTAAGTCCATCTAATTTCCAAGAAAGTAATCCCTCTTGTCCATCTAAAAATGATTTTAACTTACTTACTTCTTTTGTTTTATCTAATGAGAGCATACGTTTTGGATGTGTTACCTTTGGAAGATTACTTGCTACTTCATAACCTACTTTTTGTGTCACACTTCCTGCTAATATTGTTCCTGTCTCTTCTTCTAATCTAAGAAGTTCGTCATATAAGGCATCATACTCATAGTTACTCATAATCTCTGTATCTTCTTGTTCATAGGCATAAGCTGCTTTCTGTAATAATGCAACTAACTCTTTCATTCTAGAAATTTTATCTATGCTCATCACTTTACCTCATTTCATCCTGTTTTTATATTACTATAATTAATTACTAAATATCTCATTTTTAGGATTAACCATTTTGGCCTTTTCTAAATATGTATTTTATTTAACTTTAAAAATAGGCTCCCAAAAGTCTTCTTCTCTTTTAGGAGCCCATTTGTTAATTATTTTAAGTCTTCCTTTTTTAGTGTATCAGCTGTTACAGTTTCTATCTTATTAATTCTTAAATACTTCTTAATAAAGAATAAAATAGCAATTGCTATAACTCCCATTAATAAATCTGCTGTACCACCATGACTGATTACTAACTTTCTTGCTATTGCATAAACAAGTACTTCAATTGTACTACCCATTGTATGTTTCGCAATCATTTTTACAAATTCTACACCAATGATTAGTTGAAGTCCTGAAGATAAAAATTGTTCAATAGAAATACTTGCTGGTGTCTCAGAAAATGCTACACTAATCATTTCTGATAAATTTTTCAGTAAATCTATACCCGCTACAGCTATACCTACTAGTAACAATACGCTAATGAGAATTTCCATATAAGACGACATCGTTGCAACTATAAATCTAAGTCTCTCTTTCATCTGTCCTCCTTGATGTCATACCATCTAGCTTATATTATAGACCATCTAACTTAAAGGTACAATGATTATAACTTTTTAAGCTTTGCAAACCTTGTACTAAGTTGTTTTACATCACCATTATCAAAGGCAATTGTTACAAAAATATCATCATTTTTGTTTTCTACCGCTTTGATTGTTCCTTGGCCAAACTTAATATGACGTACCACATCGCCGGCTTTAAAATCAGCTACTGCATTTGGTAAGTTTTCTGCTTTTTTTACAGCACCAAATGGTGAAAATGTATTTGTACGCATAGTTGGTATAGTTGGTTTTTCGATTTGTTTACCTACAAAACTTTTCTTTTCAAAGAAACTACTTGGCGCACTACTTGTAAAAGTACGTTTTTCCATTTCACGCTTTTGTAATAAGCTTTGTGGGGTTCCCGGTCTATTGAAACTTGATTTTTCATTATCAAAAGGTGTCTTTGGCTTAGTATTTAAATTTGATAAATTTGTTACCTCTATTGGTAATTCTTTGATAAACCTAGAAGGTACACTGTACTGAGTACGTCCAAACATTGTTCGCTGTTCTGCATAAAGAATAAAAAGTTTCTCTCTTGCTCTTGTAATACCTACATAGCATAAGCGTCTTTCTTCTTCTAGCTTATCATCACCCTCTGTAATGCTCATATAGCTTGGGAATAAGCCTTCTTCTACACCTGGCATAAATACTACCGGGAATTCAAGACCTTTGGCACTATGAAGTGTCATAAGGACCACTGAGTTACTATCTTCATCATAATTATCTACATCTGCTACAAGTGCTACTTCTTCTAAGAAATCTCCTAGATTTGGATCTTCACTTTGTTCCATGTAGTGAACAGTTTTAGAAACTAACTCGTCAATATTTTCAAGTCGTTCTGTAGCTGTTTCGCCTTCTGTCATACGAATGTGATTTCTAAATTCAGTTTTATCAATAACTGCATCAATTAATGCCTTAATGTCATTTTCCTCTGCAATAGCCTTTAGTTCTTCAATAAGATTTGTAAAACCTACTACTTTTTGTGCTGGTCCTGCACCTAAAATACCCATTTCCTTTGAAAGCTTAGCTGCTTCAAAGAAATCCATATTATTACGCTCTGCATATTCACCAATTGTCCCAATACTTGCCGCACCAATTCCACGTTTTGGCACATTGATAATACGTTTGAGTGCAATATCATCTTTTGGATTACAGATTACTTTAAGATAACCAATTAAATCTTTAATTTCTTTACGCTCGTAGAATCGTACCCCACCTAATAAACGGTAAGGAATAGAAGCTGAGATTAATTTTTCTTCAAGTACACGTGACTGTGCATTCGTACGATATAAAATAGCAAAGTCTCTAAAGTTTCGCTCGCCACCCTCTACGCTACGCACAATGTTTCCTGCAATAGTTTCTGCTTCCCTATACTCATTATTGGTTGGCACAACAGAAATAAGTTCTCCAGCTGGACTTTCTGTCCAAAGCTTTTTCACCTTTCTGCCTCTATTATGTTCCACAACACCATTAGCTGCATCAAGGATATTCTTTGTAGAACGGTAATTTTGCTCAAGTTTAATAACCTTAGCATCTTTAAAATCTTTTTCAAAACCTAAAATATTTGTAATATCTGCACCACGCCATCCATAGATAGATTGGTCATCATCCCCTACTACACAAAGGTTGTTATGTGCTTTAGCAAGCATTTCTACTAATTGATACTGCGCACCATTTGTATCTTGATACTCATCAACTAAGATATAATGGAATTTATTTTGATAATAAGTTAATGCTTCGATATTTTCTTTAAATAATAAGTAAGTATTAACTAGTAAGTCATCAAAGTCCATCGCATTATTTTCTTTTAATTTACGTTGATACTCTGTATAAATCTTAGCAATAATTTTTTCTCTATAATCTTCACCTGCATTTTTAGTTGCTAAATCTGGTGTTTCTAATTTATTTTTCTTACTGCTAATAGCACCTAAAACTGCACCTACTTGGAAATTCTTTTCACTAATATCTAGTATCTTGAGTACATCCTTGATAAGGGCTTTTTGGTCTGCTGTGTCATAGATTGTAAAGAATCTACCATATCCAATGCTCTCAGCATACCTTCTTAAAATACGCACACTCATAGCATGGAATGTACTTACCCACATTTCGTTTACTTCTTCTTCACCAATAAGGTTACCAATTCTTTCTTTCATCTCTTTAGCCGCTTTATTAGTAAAGGTGATGGCTAATATATTCCAAGGTTTTACACCTTTATTTCTTACTAAATGTGCAATACGATGTGTAAGTACACGTGTTTTACCTGAACCTGCTCCTGCTAATACAAGAAGCGGTCCTTCAGTTGTTAAAACTGCTTCTTTTTGTCTATCATTTAATCCACTTGTAAAATCCATTTTTATTCTCCTTTAATTTTAAAAGGCCTATTCCATATACAATTATTTAAAGTATAACCTATACCTTACATTAACTATACATTTTATTACTCCACAAAGAAAGAAAGTGGCTAATGCCACATTCTCCTGCTCTTCACCTATCTTTTTTCAGGTGATATTCTCTCTAGTATGATTTTATACCCATCAGAGCCATAACTCAAACTTCTATTTACCCTACTAATTGTTGCTGTAGAAGCATGTGTTACTTCTTGAATTTCTGTATAAGTCTTTTTATCTTGTAACATTTTAGCTACTTCTAAACGTTGCGCAAGAGATTTTATCTCATGAACAGTGCACACGTCTTCAAAAAATGCATAGCATTCATCTATTGTTCTAAGAGTTAAAATAGCTTCAAACAATTTGTCCGTTGCATCATCTTTTATCTTGGAGTTCATAACTATCACTTCATCTCCTCGCCTATATTATAGAGTCTATAATTTGTTTCTCTATATCACTTCACCATTTTACAGTATTAAAATAATTATTTCAATCTCTTTTGGGAAATATATGCAAGGAGTGCTTCTGCATTTGTATTGAGAACTAATTGCTCTGGAAAATCAACTTCTTCTAGTAATGTGATACCTTCATCAAACATACCTACATCTAAGAAGAAGTGAGCATCCGTGCCTACTATAATAGGTACCTCATAAGTTTTGCACCATTGAAGCATCTCGATTAAATTTTCACGTACGCCTGGACGATAACTCGTTGGTTTTAATGAAGCAATATTCACTTCTAACAATGTTTTCGTTTCTTTTGCTTTCTTCACCACTCTTTCCATGTCCATCGGATACCTTGCATCACCTGGATGCCCAATGATATTAATGTATGGATTTTCCATCACCTTTTCTAGGCAGATTGTCACTTCTTCCTTATTCCCAAAAGGTATGCAAGGTGGATGTAAACTTGCAATAGCCATATCTAATCCTTTCAAAGTATCCTCTTCTAAATCAATATGACCCTCATAGTCCATAATATTCGTTTCTGCACCTCTTAAAATGCGCACACCATACATTTCTTTTGGGATAATTCTTAAGTTAGCAAAGTGAAATGCATGCGCCCCACCTGGCATAGCTGGTGTATGATCTGTAATAGCTATGACCTCCAGCCCCTTTTTACTTGCTTCTTTTACTAATTCATCAAGGGTACTATAAGCATGTCCACTTGAAATTGTATGTGTATGCGTATCTGCTACAAATTTCATCTTCTTCTCCTTCCAAAGCACTTGATATCTTCTCTATATTTTATTATATCATAACTTTATATTTCTCTTAAAATATACTTTATTTTATTATAATAACTTAATTATCTTAGCCACTCTATTCTTTATCTATTCTTATATTTATATTTCTACATATTTCCTTTTATTTTTATGTTGCACCCTACTGATCTATCCTTTATAGTAAAACTATATTAAACTAGTTTAACACACTAAGGAGTACATAATGAAAACACATAAGCTTAATATAGCACGTATTATTAGTATTATTTTAGGAACTTTGTTAATTGCCCTAGCTACAAATGGTATTAATATTCCTAACAAATTACTAACTGGTGGTGTAAGTGGTATTTCTATCTTATTACACTTCCTATTTAATTTTAAAGTCAGCCTTTTGGTTATCTTACTCAATATTCCTATTTTTATTTTAGGATTTTTATTTTTAAAGAAAACATACTTAGCTTACAGTTTATTCGGTATGCTTATGCTTTCTTTTTGGTTAGAAGTAACGCATGAATTTGTAATTCCAGTTGGTAATATCCTTTCTATTGTATTAATTGGAGGAGCTTTACATGGTATTGGAACTGGACTTATTTTTAAATATGATGGTTCTACTGGTGGCACTGATATTATCGCCAAAATTATTAATAAGTATTTTTCTATTAATATGGCAACGATCACCTTTGTCATCAACCTATTAATCATAGCTTTATCTATTTATTTCTTTGATATTGATATAGCTGTTCTTACAATCACTACAATGTTCATCAGTAGTACAATCACTAACTTTGCAGTAGATGGACTTAACCGTAAGCGTACGCTCTACATTATCACAGATAGTCAACACTTTGAAACATTATCACATGAGTTACTAACTCATCTTAATCGCGGTGTTACAATGATTCCTGCTGTCGGCGCCTATACTTCTGATACAAAGTATATTTTATTTACAACTGTTAGTATCCGTGAAGTCGCACACGCTAAACAAATTGTTTTATCAATAGACCCTAAAGCCTTTATGACTGTTACAGAAACATCTCAAGTTATCGGAAATGGCCGTGGCTTTATAGATTTACAACACAGTATATAAAAAAAGAAGGAAATAATGAATTAACCTTAATGGCATATTCATTATTTCCTTCTTTTTAATTATATCTAATACTTAGCGAATAATTGGTGGAAAACCAACTTTCTTTTGAACTTTACGAAGTGTTTTAGTTGCTAAATAGTTAGCTGTCTCTGCATTTTTCTTAATGATCCCATCAATGTATGCTTTATCTCCTGAAAGCTCTTTAAATCTTGTTTGAAGTGGACGAAGTTCTTCAATAACTGCCTCCCCAACTTTAACTTTGAAATCACCATACCCTTTACCTGCAAACTCATTTTGAATTTGTTCCATAGTTTGACCTGTAATAGAAGAATAAATTGTCATTAAGTTACTAATTCCTGGTTTATTCACTTCATCAAAACGTACTTCTGTATCTGAATCTGTTACAGCACGTTTAAATTTACGAAGGATTGCTTCTGGTGTATCTGTAATTCTAATTGTTGCATTTTCATCTTCATCTGATTTAGACATCTTCTTAGTTGGCTCTTGAAGACTCATAATCTTCGCACCTACTTTAGGAATGTAGCCTTCTGGCACTTTAAATGTGTCACCGTAAGCATTATTGAAACGAATAGCAATGTCACGTGCAAGTTCTAAGTGTTGTCTTTGATCTACACCTACTGGTACTAAGTCTGTTTGATAGAGTAAAATATCAGCTGCCATAAGGACTGGGTATGTAAAGAGTCCTGCATTAATATTATCTCCATGTTTTTGTGATTTATCTTTGAACTGTGTCATACGACTAAGTTCACCCATATAAGTAAAGCAATTAAGAATCCAAGCAAGTTCTGCATGAGCTGATACATGTGACTGCATATAAATGATGTTTTTCTCTGGATCAAGTCCTGCTGCAAGGTAAAGCATCATTAAATCTCTAGCATTTTTTCTAAGTTTTGCTGGATCCTGTCTTACTGTTATTGCATGCATATCTACAATACAATAAAGGCTATTGTACTCATCTTGTAAGTTTGTCCAATTTTTAAGGGCACCTAAATAATTTCCTAAGGTAATCGTACCTGATGGCTGCATACCACTAAAAATAATCTTCTTCTGTTCACTCATTTTTCGTGCACCTCTCTTAGTTTTTTATCTTCTTTAATGTTATCAGACAACTTCTGTTAAATCAAGGGAAAACTCAATAGTTCTGTACGAATCCCCCTAATTGTCATATAATAAATTCATAAGTTATCTAGGAGGACACAATCATGAAAAAAATCGCAAGCTTTACTGTAAATCATATTGATTTACTTCCAGGCATTTATACATCACGCGTAGACTATGTAAACGACTGCGCAGTTACAACTTATGACTTACGTATGAAAAGACCTAACTTAGAACCAGTTATGAATACAGCAGAAATTCATGCCATCGAACATATCGGTGCAACATTTCTTCGTAACCATAAAGACTTTGCAGATGAAGTCATTTACTTTGGCCCAATGGGTTGCCGTACAGGTTTCTATCTTATTTTAAAAGGGGATAGAAGCTCAGAAGCTATTGCACCTCTTATTATCGAACTCTTTGAGTTTGTAGCTAACTTTAAAGGTGAAATTCCAGGTGCTACTGCAAGAGACTGCGGTAATTACTTAGACCTTAACTTACCAATGGCAAACTATGAAGCTAAAAAATATTTAGAGGAAACTCTCCTAAAACTAACACCAGCACATTTAGTTTACCCTCAATAAATACGTAAGTGTATCTTATTTAATGCAACTATAAGTTTTATTAAGTATAAAAAACAAGGAGGTATCGTAAAAAACTTCACGATACCTCCTTGTTTTTAAGCCATTTCTTCAACTATATTTTCTTTATCTATTGTCTTATAACTTCTAAATTCTTTTATTAATATAATACCTACTATAATTGTAGAAATAATATCACTTACTGGTTGTGCAAGCCATACGCCTGTAAGCCCACCTAATTTTGACATAATAAGAATAACTGGAATTAATATAACCACTTGTCTTAATAAACTAAGCAATGTTGCTATTTTTGCTTTTCCTACTGCTTGGAAATAATTAGAGCCCATAATTGATACTGCTAAAATCGGCATAGTCAGTGAATACAGTCTAAGCCCTGGAGCAGCTACTTCTAGCATAGAACCACTTCCATCAAACATCTTAACAAAAGTCTCTGGGAACAACTGAATAATCACAAATCCTATGACTAATATCACTGTGGCAAATGCCATACTTAATAAACTAGTTTTCTTAGAACGCTCATAATTTTTCGCCCCATAGTTATATCCTATAATAGGCTGTGCCCCTTGATTAATACCAAAGATAGGCATCAGTACCAACATAATAATGGCACTAATTGATGTCATTGCACCAATGGCAATTTGCCCTCCAGTTGCATCTAACACTTTATTCATTACAACCTGTACTAAACTTATAGCTAACTGCATTGCACATGGTGCTGCACCAATAATAAAGATTGATTTTACAATAGCTGCTTCTAATTTTAAATTTCCTCTATGAATTTTAAGATTTGATTTACCTTTTGTAAAATAGTACATTCCAATAACAGCCGTAATAAATTGTGAAATAATTGTTGCTAATGCTGCACCTTGAATACCCATATTAAATACAAAAATACATACAGCATCTAATATAATATTAATGACACAACCAATTACCATACACATGGCTGACATTCTAGGGCTACCATCTGCACGCATAATACTTGTAAATACAAAACTACTTACATTAAAAATAGTTCCTAATAAAAATATATTAATATATTTCGTTCCATAAGGTATGGTCTGTGCATCCCCACCAAACGCACCTAACAAACTGCTCGCACACATTAGACCTACAATCATCAGTATAATAGCCATAATAATAGCTACAACAAAGGCATTTCCTAAAACCTTCTCAGCCTCTTCTTTCTTCCCTTCACCTAATCTAATTGAAATTAGTGAAGTTGCACCTATTCCTACAAGCATAGCAAGTCCCAATATAATTGTTAATACTGGCATAGTAATTCCTACTCCTGTGATTGCCAAATAACCAATATCAGGTATTTGCCCTATAAACATACGGTCAACAACATTATATAAAGAGTTTACAACCATCCCGATGATAGCTGGTACTGAATATTTAATAAGAAGCTTACCAATAGGTTCTTTTGCTAATTCTACATCTCTATGCATAAATACGATCTCCTTACTCTTATTTTTAGCACTCCTATGAGTATAATACAATATTCTAAAGTATACAATATTTATCTTTATTCCTTATTAACTATTTTTACCTACCATCTACCCCAAACATATATTGTATTTATTTCCAATTACTTTAACATTTTTCCATTTCACACATATTATATTTATGGAAAACTAATTTAATTAAGGAAGTGGCCTTATGTCTGGTTATATTAAACACTACTTTGTTTGTGCAAATAGTTCCAAGGGATTTAGAAATCTATTCGATTCCAATATCCATATGCTTAACAAAATATATATATTAAAAGGTGGCCCTGGTACAGGTAAATCTTCCCTTATGAAAAAAATAGGCACTTATTTTGCAAACGAAGGCTTAGATATCGATTATATTCACTGTTCTTCTGATCCAGATTCCTTAGATGGTGTTGTCATCAGAAAACTTAGCGTTGCCATCGTAGATGGCACAGCTCCCCATGTCGTAGAACCTAAAGCACCTGGTGCTATTGAAGAATACATTAATCTAGGTATAGCTTGGAACATCCCTCTCCTTCAAAAACATAAAAAAGAAATACTGTATTTACAAAAAGAAATTAGCGAAACTTATCCTAAAGCTTATGCACATTTTGCAGATGCTCTAAATATTCATGATGAATGGGAAAAAATCTATATCGACAATATGGACTTAAAAAAAGCCAGTCAATTAGCCACTAAAGTTGCTAATGAAATTATCGGCTCTCACAGCCTGAATAAAGAATCAACCATTATGCATCGTTTCTTTGGCGCCTCTACACCAAAGGGACCTTTAGACTTTGTTCCTAACATCATAGAAACAGTTAAAACACATTATTATATTAAGGGACGTCCTGGTTCTGGTAAGTCTACTCTCCTTAAAAAACTTGTTAATTTAGCCGAAGAAAAAGGGCTTGATGCAGAAGTTTATCACTGCGCTTTTGATCCTGATAGCTTAGACATGGTACTACTTCCGGAACTTGATACTTGCATATTTGACAGCACTGCACCTCATGAATATGAGCCTGACTTATCAAAAGATCACTTAATAGACATGTACGCCGAGCTTATTACACCACAAACTGATGAAAAATATCACTCCCAACTTATAGATATTGCAAAACGTTACAAGACTAATGTTAGTGCCGGTACAAATGAATTATCTTACGCCAAAACACTCCATGATAATCTAGAACAATATTATATAGAAGCTACAGACTTTAATGTCATCACTCAAATATACGAGAATCTTTTAAGCAAAATTAAATCCCTTATGTAAAGAACACTATTATTCTACTATACACCATACTTGTAATCCGAATTTAAGATATTAACTCTAATAAAAATAGGTTAGAACATATCCTTGTTCTAACCTATTTTTATTCCTGTCCTACTTAGTGTATACATTGTAATTATCTGGCTTTACTTTAACATATTTCTTTCTTCTCATAACTTTATGTCCTACAAGCTGTGTTCCATCATACATCTTCCATATAAACATAACACACATAAGTATTAAGCTTAATCCAATGAATATACCTATTAATACCTTTTTCATATACACTCCCCTTTTCTTTGCGTCTCCCTTAAGCTAGCTTTATATAAATTGTATTAATATGCGGACTCTTTTACAAGTTATTTTTCTTCTTTTTTAATAACTTTTTTACTTGAAATAAGCTTCTTACAGTGATTGCAAAAATAATTTGTTGCACCACATGCTGCTACTACTTCTACCGCCTGATGGCAATCTGGACAATAATATTTCTCACTCATCTTATTCATCTCCTTAACTACTTAATACCATTCCCAATATGGCCTACTTTTAATCCTTTATAAATCTACCATAGCAATAGCATGACTTGAAATACCTTGTTCTGTACCTGTAAAACCAAGTTTTTCTTCAGTTGTAGCTTTAATATTTACTTGGTCAACCTTAATCTCTAAAGCTTTTGCTACATTTTCTCGCATTGCTAAAATATGTGGTGCCATTTTAGGTTTTTGTGCAATAATAGTTGCATCAATATTATGGATAACTGCATTTTTCTCTTTTAAAAGTTTACCTACATATTCAAGTAAACTAATGCTAGAAATTCCTTTGTATTTAGGATCTGTGTCTGGAAAATGTTTACCTATATCTCCTTCTGCAATGGCCCCAATTAATGCATCCATAATTGCATGAACAATTACATCCGCGTCTGAATGCCCTAATAGCCCTTTATCATGAGGAATTTCTACTCCGCCCATAATAAGCTTTCTTCCTTCTACTAATTGGTGAACATCATATCCCATACCAACTCTTAACATTTACTTTTCTCCTTTATACTATTTTATACACTTTATCTACTATATATTATATCTGATTTATTTGCTTTTTAATAAACCTTGCCACACCATCTTCTTCATTACAATCTATAACCTCTGTGGCTATAGCCTTTAATTCATCTGCTGCATTTGCCATTGCACAACTATACTCAGCAATTTTAAACATACTTAAATCATTCAAATTATCCCCAAAGCAAACAACCTTGTCATACGCATAACTATTTTTTAACTTTAGAACACCATTAGATTTAGCTGCCCTTTTGCTATATACCTCTAGCAAATATGCATCTTCCATATAATTATCCTTATAAAGAGAAAATTCTATTCTGTTGACATCCTTAATTAATTGAGCAATTTCTTCAATTTTTTCTTTGACATCCATAAATACAAAGTAAATAATCTTATCTTTATCTATTACCTTTTCCCTTTTAAATACTTTCGTATTCTTTCTTTCCTCATAAAAAATATTTTCGTACTTATTTAAGGCCTTATCATAATATACACTTAAATTACCTTCATCAATAGTATAGATAAAACCGCTTTTATGCCTAGATTCTAAACGCGTTATAATTTGATTTGCAGCCTCTTCACCTAAGTACTCTATATCTATATACTTATGTTGTTTTAAATCATACAAGGCAACGCCATTCATTAATACTACTGGAATATTAATATTAACGTTCTTTAGTAAACCTTCTACTGTAGCTGCTGTTCTCGCTGTAGCTATAGAAAACTGTACACCTTGTCCTATAAGTTCATTTAATATATTAGTACTTATTTGTGTTACTTTCTTCTCATTATTTAATAATGTACCATCTAAATCTGATATATATAATGTCTTATTCACTCTGCTCTCACTTTCTACACTATTATTCTATGTTTATGACCACTTTTCTCAAAATAATTATAAGTATACCTTCATTCATGAATATCCTTTTATTCATGGATATCTTTTTATTCATGAATATCTTTTTATTCATGGATATCTTTTTATTCATGGTATCATATTTTGTCTATAAAATCTATTAGGTTTATATATACAAAAAACACCCCAGTCTATCTTTATAAACTGAAGTGTTTCTTTCTTAGTAGCGGAAAAGGGATTTGAACCCATGACACCACGGGTATGAACCGTGTGCTCTAGCCAACTGAGCTATTCCGCCATATTCATGTATTAAATTTTAATACTCAGTGGTCGCTATAGGGCTCGAACCTATGACCCCCTGCTTGTAAGGCAGGTGCTCTCCCAGCTGAGCTAAGCGACCAAATTATATTCAGTAAAACTGAAACGACCCAGAAGGGACTCGAACCCTCGACCTCCGCCGTGACAGGGCGGCGTGCTAACCAACTGTACCACTGGGCCAAATTCTCTGACAGGGGCAGCAGGACTTGAACCCACGACATTCGGTTTTGGAGACCGACGTTCTACCAACTGAACTATGCCCCTAAATACACTATACTATTTTGCCGAACTGCTCGTCCATTTTTAAGCAAAATAAAACTCCCCGAGTAGGGTTCGAACCTACGACCCTCCGGTTAACAGCCGGATGCTCTGCCGCTGAGCTATCGAGGAATGTTGTGTTCACTCCTGAACACTCACTTAGTATACCAACATTATTAAATCCTGTCAACACTTTTTATCATATTTTTATTTTTTTATTGCTATATATTTTTCTTTTGTCATTATACGCCTTCCCTACTAAACTACTTTGATGACTTCTGCAAAATACCTGTTCCATTACATAATGTACACACAATTCTTCCGCTTCCATGACACCTTGTGCACACAATACTAATGCTGTCTAATGCTGGAAAGGTCTTATTCCCTAATATATCATATATTTGAATTCCTGCACCACTACACACCGGACATACTTCCCATCCAGTTCCCTGACATCTATCACAAGTCACTGTATAACAATCAAAAATCTTCCTTTCGCTCACACTAGCATTAAGGTTATTAATACTTAAACTTATTATGCAAAATGTCATCAACATTACTAATCTATATTTCATGCTTTACGCTCCTTTTATCTCCTTCTAGTATGATTACCCATTTTGCTGCTTTCTATAGCTAAAAAAATATTAGATGCATACAAAAAAATCCCCAAAGCGTATCAACACTTTGAGGATTTAAATAATAGCGGAAGAGGGATTTGAACCCCCGACACCACGGGTATGAACCGTGTGCTCTAGCCAACTGAGCTATTCCGCCAAAGTGGTCGCTATAGGGCTCGAACCTATGACCCCCTGCTTGTAAGGCAGGTGCTCTCCCAGCTGAGCTAAGCGACCATACAGGGGCAGCAGGACTTGAACCCACGACATTCGGTTTTGGAGACCGACGTTCTACCAACTGAACTATGCCCCTATGGCAATTTTTCAATTTACAAACAACCTTAGTTGTTTAACTCCCCGAGTAGGGTTCGAACCTACGACCCTTCGGTTAACAGCCGAATGCTCTGCCGCTGAGCTATCGAGGAATATTGTCCTCGCCTTGAGGACTTGTTTAGTATACCAATATCTTTGACTCATGTCAACACTTTTTGTTAAATTTATTTACATGTTTTTTAGATATTAAGCTACATATTAGTTTATCTCAGATTCTATAAACAGATTTTTAACTACTAAATGTGCAATAATCTCTGCACCATATTTACTTAAATGAGTATTATCTATTTCTTTATGTTCCTCATCTTTAAATGCATGCATATGAGCTGTTATTCTACTTCCTCCTTCAACATACATTTCATCATATAGTTTTTTTGTCTGATTGGCTAAATCAATACATTGTATATTATGTTCTTCAGCAATCCTTTTGATTCCATCTATATAAGTTTGATGTGCTTCAATTGTAGGTTGCCCCGTTATCATTCTCCTAGCAATAGGCGTAACTAATATAGGTGTTGCACCTTTTTCCCATGCAAGTTTAATATATTTATTTAATAACATCCATTCAAAAGAATACCTACCTGTATCATCTTTACCCTCTTCATCTAATTGACCTAATACTAAATGAGGATATGTCCCTCTATTAGGATCTTCTATCTTTTCATCATTATGTCCAAATTGAATAAGCAAGTACGCCTTTTCACATAATTCTTCTTCTAATCTCTTATAATTCTCTTCTACCAAAAAACTTCTTGAGCTTCTACCCGATAAGGCTAAATTTATAACTTGACTATTTTGTATTAAATTTTTAAGCTGCATTCCCCAACCTTGTCTATCCAGTGCTTTAGATGTTTCTGCCTCATAATCACATACTGTAGAATCACCTACTAAAACTATTTTCAACTTATCTGCTATACTCTCCACCATAAACACTTCCTTCCTTAATATTTACCTTTTATAAATACTAAAGTTCCTTATACAGTCTATTTCTAACATTAATCTCTATCCTAATCGAGTAGGAGGATAACCATTAATTGATTATCCGACCTCTCACACCACCGT
>NZ_CEVXFV010000058.1:0-25398 GCF_982396655.1 Cellulosilyticum sp.
TACGGTGGTGTGAGAGGTCGGATAATCAATTAATGGTTATCCTCCTACTCGATTAAATCTAAATTAATGAAAATTATAAAAAAGCTAGGGAAGAGGTCTATTTGATGACATATATGTAGTATATGGATGATGTCAAAAAAATAAATCAAATGGAGTGGATACAATGGAGAAAACGGGTAAATTTAGATGCAAGAAAACCTCTTTTACGGCTGCGAGCAATACAGTTTTATTTGATGAGAGATTGGATATGGATACAAAAACCTTGCATAATATGATTAATTATTTTATTTCTATTCCAGACTTTGTGCTTTATAAGGGGCATTTACAGAGGGTGACTGGACTTGGGCAAAGGGCTTTTAATCGTATGTGGAAGCAGCTTAAGGAGAATGGATATTTAGTACAGCATAAGTTGAAGGGTGAAAAAGGTATGTTTTATTATGAGTATGAGCTTTTTGATGAACCACAAAGTGGAATAGAAGAAAAAGGGAAGGACTTTCTAAATGTACATAATGCATCTCTGGAAGGAGCAGAGGTGGTTAGTGCAGAAGTTGATAAGATGGGGGCTATAAATAATACTTTAAGTAATAATCATTTAAATAATAAGACTATAAATAATAAACAACAACAAGAAGAAGTAGCTGTTGTAAGTTATCATGGGCATTTACCAGAGGTAGATGCGGAAGTGTTGCAGGAATATCATGAAGCTTTTGGGCAGCAGCCTTCACCTAAGGTGAAAGCTGCTTTGAGAAGCTTCTTACAGCGGTTTGAGAAGAAGGTGATTCTCTATGCCTTAGAGTTAGCAGGCGGTAAAGGAAAAGGTTTTGATTATGCACAAGGCATCTTAAAAAAGCTGGGTTCACAGGGAGCATATACTTTTGATGAAGTCTTTGAATATGAAGAAAAGTATACGGCATATCGGGTAGTATGAAGAGCTTGTACTTATTTTAGATGAGTTGAAACAAGAACAAATATGGATGTTTAAAAACTATATATTTTAGGCTATAATAAGAATAAATATTTTTAGATATTTATGTTAATGATGAGAATAATACAATCTATAATATAGAAATGCAAAAAGGTAAAAAGAACAATCTGTCTAAAAGAAGTCGCTATTATCAAGGCAATATTGACTTAGATATGATTACTAAGGGAAGCGATTATAATGAACTTAGGAAGAGCTTTGTAATCTTCATTTGCACATTTGATCCTTTTAAGAAAGGAAGACATATTTATACGTTTGAAAATAGATGCAATGAGGATTATAATTTAGCATTAGGCGATGAAACTGGTAAGATATTTTTAAATACACAAGGGTCAATGAGAGATGTAGATGATGAGATGCTAGAATTTCTAACATATATTGAGAACTCTACAGATGCAGTAGCTAATAGTGCTAAAAGCAAGCTTGTAAAAGAAATTAATGAGAAGGTCAGCTACTTAAAGAAGGATAAATCAATGGAGGTGGAGTATATGACACTTTTAGAGAGAGATAGAGAGAAATATGAAGAAGGAAGAGAAGAAGGAAAGTTAGAAGTGGCTAAAGCCCTTCTTGATTTGTTAGATGATGAAACGATTGCAACACGAATAGGAATTCCGTTAGAAGAGGTTAAGAAATTAAGAAAACAAAAACTATAATATATGAGAAAGAACTACTAGTATAATGGTAAAAATTATGCGAGTAGTTCTTTGTGTATATTATGATTTAAACATTGCGGCATCGTAAATCTGATATTCTACACGATGTAGATATAAGGATTTGCCATCGATTGTGAGTCTTGTCATCTTAGGAAGATTTTCAGGAACTTCTACAGAGACACGATTTCCCTGATAAACGGCTAAAGGTGTACCTAGTTGTGAGTTAATGACTACAATTTTAGATTTGCCAATAGCATTACCTAATTTGTTGATAAGTTTATCCAGAGGAATGAAGCCGCCGTGGCCATTCACTTGAAGATTAACATTGTTAGCCGTATTTGCAATGTCTTGAGTAGTGGTTTCAGTGTTATCGTATTCATAGATTTTTGATAGGCCATTTTCTTCAAAGACAAGTGTGCTGCCTACGTGAAGCATTTGATAGCCATCTACTGTGATTTCTAGAACTTCACTATCAAATTTGGAGGTTTTGTTTCCTTCGGAATCATAGGTTGCCTTACCAGCATATTGCCCAATGCTAATGTTGTTGCCGGAAATTGTGCTGGTAGCTATGCCGTAGTCGTTGTAAACAGAAAATGTAAAGCTTTCACCGATAAGTTGGCCCTTTTTGCCCTTAAACCAGTGTTCAATCTGGGTACAGCCAGTAAATAAGCTGACTACCATTAAGAGTATGAGTAAGAGGCATATAGGTTTTTTGTAAGTTGATTTGATCATGTGCATCTCCTTTTCTTGTAGAATAGGAAAGTTTAACTTTGCTACTCCAAACTCAAAATTTGAGTTGATAATGCGACTGAATCGCTTGATGTTATATGGACTATTATAGCATAGCAAAATAAGGAAGCAACGGGGAGGATAAAAAAGAAGAGTTCAAGATAAAGGGTAAGAAAATAGACCGCCATGCGAGAATGTATGGTGGCCTATTTATATAAAAGTTATTAAGCTAATAATTTATAAACAATAGGTGTTCTGCCCTTTTGGCGAGTGATAAGACTAATATTGGAGCGTGAGACACCGAAAATTTGGGCTAAGTCATTTTGACTAAGACTTGTTTTATCAAATTGATTGCTACCTGCTTTACCTTGATAGAGTCGTCTAATCTCATGAACTTCGTGATCTGTAAGTTTAGCACAGCTTTTATGAAGTTCGCCTTGGATAAGGTCTTTACGTGGTTTGAGTTCTAAGTCTTGTAAAGTAAAGGTTATATAATTACCAGTTTTACATGATACGCACATGTTTTTGTTATCGTAATCAAACTCGGGGTGAAAAGCCCAATAAACAAGTCGACTTAGAGTATAGTGTTTGGGACCTGAGCCATCCAAATTGATTTTAACTTCGGCATGGCCGTTGTGAAGATACGGTTTAAGTGCCTTTCCTTTCTTGCCTAGTATTTCTCCATTTTCATAAATAGTGTAACCATTCATTTCTACAAAATGCATTGTTAAAACCCCCTTATGAAATAGTCTTGTCTCTTTTACCATAACTCTAAAAGCAAAAATAATCTATAGGAGAGATATAAAAACTTAAAGGAAACTGAAGGGTATAAATTAGTGAAAGTTGCATAATTATAAAGTTCAAAGGTTAATATAAGGTGGAAAATGAAATCTACTAGGAGGAAGTAATATGTATAATAAAATTGATTTACCTTATGCTTATAATGCACTAGAACCTTATATTGGGGCTACGACAGTAGAAACACATTACAGTAAACACTTACAAGGATATGTGGACAAATTAAATGGTCTTTTAGAAACATGGGGAGAGCGAGATAAAAATCAGCCATTAGAGGCTTTGCTTGCAAATCCAGAGCAAATTCCAACAGAGATTAGACAAGGTGTTATTAATAATGGAGGGGGTGTGTATAACCATAATTTATACTTTTCTATTCTTTCTCCAACACCTAAAAAAGAGCCAGAAGGTAAGTTGCTCGAAGCTATTAATAAGGCTTTTGAAAGTGTAGAGGGATTAAAAGACCAGCTTACAAATGCAGCAATCAATCAATTTGGTTCAGGATATGGTATGCTTGTAAAGGATAAAGACGGTTGCTTATTTATTAAACAAGTTAAAAATCAAGATACTACGCTTCCAGAAGGTTTAACACCTATTTTAAATATAGATGTATGGGAACACGCTTATTATCTAGATTATAAAAATCTACGTATTGAATATGTAAAGAATATCTGGAATGTAATTGATTGGGCAGCTGTAGAAACACTTTATATGAAAGATTTAGATTGCCTTTGTAAAGGGTGTTAAAAAGTTAATATAATAAAGAAAGAGGCTATAAAACTTGAGCATTATATCAGTTTTATAGCTTTTTTGCTATTTAGCACAATACTTGTTGCTTTTGCAAATTGATGAACCACTGCAAACGGCAATAATCGGTCCTAGTGAAGCCCTTCTTCTGATTAAAGGGTTACCACTTAGAGAAAAACTGGCCCTATGGCATCAGCGAGAAGAAAAGCTAAATTATTATAAGAAGATGGAAATTAGTGATTATCTTTTTATCTTAGAGCGCATTAGAAGCTATAAGTTGTCTGAAGAAGTGGAATGGAGGCTGATGAAATTAACTTTTGATGTCCATAATGAAATGGTGTTTGATTACTTTATGGATTTAGTGCATAGCTATTTCATTAGAAAACTTAAGGTGCTTCCAAGACCATTAGAGAGTGAGCATAGACTAGAAAGTTTAGAGGCTTATTATCAGAAGGTAAATTTATATTGTGGTTTTGCGAGGAGTTTTGGTATAGAAATTGATTTAGAGTGGGTTTATAAAAAACGTGAAGAGGTAAGTGAGTGCATCAATAAGTTACTTTTAGACAGCCGTTTCTAACCCTTTCTTGCATAGCTTATAGAATATGTATATAATAGGCATGAGAAACTAAAGGAGCGGATAAGGCAACATGGATAAGTACATTTTAATTTTTGACATTATAGGAACAATCGCTTTTGCAATTTCAGGTGCAGCAGTAGCAATAGAGAAGGAAATGGATTTGTTGGGTGTCACTATATTAGGCATTGTAACCGCTGTAGGTGGAGGAATTATTAGAGATATTACGCTGGGTATTACGCCTCCACTTACTTTTTGTAATCCGAGAAGCATTGTCATTGCTATGATTACAGCTATCTTAACGTTTATTGCCGTATGGCTTTACTCGAAACATTATGTGAATAATGTAAGACCATTAAATTCCTTGCTATTTATAAGTGATACAGTAGGGCTTGGGGTATTTACAGTAGTAGGCGTACAAACTGCTATAGAGAGAATTAATATGCCAAGCAGTATTTTACTGATATTTGTAGGGCTTATTACAGGTGTCGGTGGCGGCATTGTAAGAGACCTTTTAGCTGGAAATATTCCATATATATTTAAGAAGCATATATATGGCTGTGCTTCAATTGGTGGGGCTATTGTATGCATTATATTATGGTTTTATTTAGGTAAAGAAATGGCGATGTTCTGGGGGGCGATTGTTGTAATACTGATTAGAGTGTTAGCGTCCCATTATAAATGGAATTTACCTAGGATACGCATGGAATAATTAAACTATACATATTAAAAAATATACATATTAAAAAGGAGCATCATAAAATTACGTATAATTTTGTGTTGCTCCTTTTCACATGCTATTTTTGTCAAATTAAGTCTAATAAATACTGGGGAGTATTTGTGAAATCCTCCTAAATTTTAATTAAATGTCAAATAACGACCAATTTAGAGTCAATACTTGGTAAGCTCGCATAATATAAAAGTGCAACGATATAAAAATAGTACGTTGTTAACTTAAAGGGAGAGGATATTATGGGGTCTAAAGAAAGTAAAAATTATGATAAAAAACCTAATCATAATAAGAACTTTTATGATAACAAAAATGAGTGCTATCATGAAACAAGAAAAGCAAAAAAGGTTAAACGTGCAGCGTTTAGGATTCATAAGGAAGAAGAACTATGGGATTTGCCATGGGACAAATTTAATTATGAGATTAATACACTTGTAAAGTTGCAAGGTATTTTCGAGGATGAAGATCCTAAGACGCGAGAAGATAGACGTAATAAAAATAGGAAGGATAAAGAGGGTAAAGACGGAAAAGATGGCAAATGTGATAAAGACCATAAAGACGGAAAAGATGGCAAATGTGATAAAGACCATAAAGACGGAAAAGATGGCAAATGTGATAAAGGCCATAAAGACGGAAAAGATGGCAAGTGTGATAAAGGCCATAAAGACGGAAAAGATGGCAAATGTGATAAAGACCATAAAGATGGAAAAGATGGTAAATGTGATAAAGGCTGCAGGGCTGATGAATACGATAAAGAATGTAGAAAAGATAAATGTTATGATGGGGATCAATATTGCATAGAAGACGGAGAATCTGGAAGAGATAAAGACGAAAAAGGCATGGATGGTAAGAGTCAGGAAGGTTCACAAGATAAGAAAATAGGCGGTCCACAGGATAAGAAGCCAGAAGGCCCAAAAGAAAGGCAAGTTGCATTTAGACTGCATATTTATACAGATGATAGTGGGTATAATGGCAGTATTCGTGCCATGCATCTTAAGAAGCAAAAGTATATAGAGTCTTATCAGCTTATTTATTTTGAATGGTTAAGTAATAGTCGTTTATTGGCTATCTTTAAGTCAGATAATGCATGTTGTCAAAATGATAAAGATAAAAAGAATAATCAATGCAAGCAGAAGAAAGATAAAATGCCAGAGTATCTTACAGTAACAGCTGTTACAAGTATGTATGATGATGTTGAACCACAAGTGCATATTTATAGTCCCGGTGTAGATGAAATAGAGGTTAAATGGGGTGGACATTTAGTAAGTGGTGAAATATCTTCAGCTTGTAAGGATCAAGAAAGTTACATTGGCAAAGAAAATAGCAACAAACGTGAAAAAATGCGCTATAGCTTAAAAAACTAAGATCTTAGAAAGTTAATAAGGGTCTAGGATATAGAAGGATTATAGACTAGGCTTTTATTAATCTTTAGCTGTTAAGATAGCACATTGGGGGGATATGATGTATCTGATATTATTTATAACGTTAGCTATTTATATAGGAATGGTTTTCTTTTCAAAGCATCGCACAGCAATTACCTTCATTGGTGCAGGCTTATTATTAACTTTAGGCGTTATAAACCAGAGTTTTGATCCTATTGTTGCGTTTCAATCCTTTCCTAGTGAAATTATTATTTTGGTCATTGTATTAGCATTATTTACAGATGTATTTGAACGTGCAGGAATTATCAATTATATAGAATATAAGTTTTTACAATTCTCTAAGTCGCGAAGAATTGTTATTATAATGTGTATGCCATTACTGATATACGTAACATCATTGTTTATGAATAATCTAACAGTTGTATTATTGTTTGCTTCAATGGCATTATGCATGGCTAAGGATTATAAATTGCCGATTATTCCGTTACTTGTAAGTATAGTCATTGGTTCTAATATAGGTGGTGCAGCTTTACCTTGGGCTGATACACCAGCGGTTATATTAACACTCTATACAGACTTTAATTTGATAGATTTTTTGCTTAAACTATTTATACCTTGTTTTGTTTATGCTGTAGGGCTTTCTTTATATTCATATTTGTGGTATAGAGGCGATAAGGGAAGTACTGAAAAAAAAGTCCTAACATATAATGATAAGCCTATTATAAATAAGCAGGAAATAAAAGTTCCAGCTATTATTTTTATACTTTATATTGTAAGTGTAAGTATTGCACCATTTTACAAGATATCTATTGCCTATGTTTCATTATTTTTCGGAGGTATTTTATTACTTGTACAAAAAAAGAATCCGATGGATGCTCTAAATGGACTACAAATTATGGATTCAATCACTTTTTTAGCTGCATTATTTTTAATGGGTGGTATTTTGGAGAATTGTGGCTTTTTAAAAATTGTAGCAAACTCTATTATGGGAATTACTGGTAGTAGTGGCTATCTAATAGCCCTAGCTGTACTCCTTATAGGATTTTGTATTGCAACATTACTGTCAGCAGGCCCAGCAGCAGCTACATTATTACCAATTTGTCAAGCATTAGAAGGTGCAGTACCTAATAAATTTATATATGTTGCACTGGCATTAGGAATTCTTGCAGGGAGCAGTATGCTTCCTTGGTCAGCTACTGGAGGTCCTATTTTATTGAGTGAAGTAAATAGATTTCTAAAGCAAGTCAATGATGAGAGTGAGAGGAAAAGAATTGAGCAGATTTTTAGCTTAAAGAAATATGTTATTTTTTCAATACCTTTTTCTATAATAATGCTTGCACTCGATGCAATATATATTTATATATGTATTGCAGTCCTTGTGTAAAAAGAGGTGGTACAAAACTAAGAATATATAGAGAAACCAACTAAAACTTGAAATATACAGTTAGGTAAGTTGTTTTCTTCAAATTTATAAATGTGAAATCTATAGTAGTGTACCACTTCTTTTATATCAAAATTAAGTTTTAATACTAAAAAATATAAAAAAATTAAAATGTTTTACAATATATGCTATAATATATAGCAATATAGAGAAACTAACCCTAACTCTAAATGACACATCATAGGGTTTCTCCTAATGATTTTACATGACTAAAAATTATGAATAACCAAGTCTTATAAATGTGAAATCTATAGAGAAACAAATTAAAAACTTGAAGTATACATGTAGGTAAATAGGTTTCTCCTAATGATTTCACATGACTAAAATTATGAATAACCAAGTCTTATCAATGTGAAATCTATAATAAAAGATAAATGCCATAGAGAAGTGAGATGTTTTAGGATGTATATTACAGATGAAATATTTCATAACATATAAATGGGAAAAGAGGTAAAGTATGCTTGAATTAAAAGATATAAGTTTCACAGTACCTGGACCTAATGGAGAGGTTAAAGTATTAGAACAAGTTAACTTTAATGTAGAAGAAGGTAAGGTATTAGTCATTACAGGTCCTAATGGTGGTGGAAAATCTACATTAGCTAAAATCATTATGGGAATTACAACACCCACTTCAGGTAATATATATTTTGAAGGAAAAGATATTACAAACTTGGGGATTTCTGAACGTGCTAAAAGTGGTATCGGTTATGCCTTTCAGGCACCACCACGTTTTAAAGGAATAACTGTTAAAAAGCTATTAGAATTATCAGCTGGGGATAAGTTAGAAGAAAAGGTAGCTTGTGATTATTTATCTGAGGTAGGTTTATGTGCTAAAGAATATTTAAAACGTGATGTAGATAGCTCCCTTTCAGGTGGTGAACTTAAACGTATTGAAATTGCATCACTTTTAGCAAGAAAACCACATCTGGCTATTTATGATGAACCAGAGGCGGGTATTGACTTGTGGAGTTTTTCATTGTTAGTAGATACATTTAAGAAGTTAGCTATGCACAAAGATCAAACGATTATTATTATTTCTCACCAAGAACGTATTATAGAGTTTGCAGATGATATTATGATTATTGCAGATGGAAAAGTAAAAGCTTATGGGAGCAAGGCAGAGATATTGCCTATTTTAAAAGGTGATGTAGAAACAAAATGTACATGTAATATGAGTAAGGCGGTGGAAAAATCACATGAATAATGTAGAGAAGAACTTATTAAAAGTTGTAGCAGATATGACAGAGAAACCAACGGGCGCTTATAATATACGTGCTGATGGTAAGGGGGTAGAACGTTTTTCGACGCCTAATATCCAAATCATCAGTAAAGAGGATCAACCAGGCATTATCATTAAGGTTGCACCAGGAACAAAAGGCGAGAGTGTACACATTCCAGTGATTATGACTAAATCAGGAGAATATGATAAAGTTTATAATGATTTTGAAATAGGAGAGGGAGCACAGGTTGAGATTGTAGCAGGCTGTGGGATTCATAACTGCGGATGTGATACAAGCCAACATGACGGCATCCATACTTTTTATATAGGCAAGGGTGCGAAAGTAACTTATGTTGAGAAGCATTATGGAGAAGGAGAAGGGACAGGCGCGCGTGTACTTAATCCGACGACTATAGTTAATATGGATGAGGAATCTTATTGTGAGATGGAAATGGTACAAATTAAGGGCGTAGATTCTACTTTAAGAGAGACAAAGGCTTATCTTCAAAAAGGTGCTAAGTTAGTCGTTACAGAAAAGCTTATGACACATGATCAACAAGTGGCAGAATCTAATATGTCTATTTATTTAGAAGGAGAGGATGCTGCAACACAAATTGTATCACGTTCAGTTGCTAAGAATGCCTCTAAGCAAGTATTCCATCCAAGTGCGATTGGAAATAACAAATGTAAAGCGCATATTCAATGTGATGCCATTATTATGGATGAAGCCAAGGTACGCTCTATTCCAGAGATAGAGGCCAATCATCAGGATGCTCAGATTATTCATGAAGCAGCTATTGGTAGAATCAACAATGAACAGCTTATTAAGCTTCAAACATTAGGCCTTACAGAAGAGGAAGCAGAAGCTGTAATTATTGATACATTTTTAAGTTAGTTTAAGTTAGGTTTATAAAAAGAGTGCATGTAAAAGGAGCCATACGAAATCATTTCGAGAAAGGCTCCTCTTTTAGTAGATCAAGTAGTAGATCAAGTTCACTATTTTGCCGCTCAATCTAAAAAGGATTAATGAAAGGCAAAGCTAGTAAGGGGTCCAGGGCCATGAATAATGTGTCTGACGACTTTAACATAGCCGTTTTCATCTGCCTCTAGGCGCCACTGAATGGTCATAATTTGATCATTTATAATCTCAATACCAGATAAACCTTTGCTATGAATACAAGAACCTGTATTAAAATAAGGAAGATGCCCTTTCTTAGGAAATTTTGCACGGTGCGTATGTCCACAGATTAGCATGTCTTTATTTTCCTGAATCCATTTATTATATTTCTTTTCGACTTTGTGGCGCTTTTGATAATTTCTAGCAGGACTTGAAGGATTTTTAAAACCGACTACATGGACGAAACGCCAGAAGTAACGGAGGAAAAACATATTGATAGGCCAGAGCTGGTCATTGAGTAAGTCGCCTTGATGACCATGCATAACTAAAATTTTCTGACCTGTTTTTCTATGTCTTAGAATCACTGCTTCTAGTGGTATGATACCATTTAGTAAATCAGTGACTTTATCTTCGTACTGATCATAGAAATGATAATAATGTTTGGCAACATACTTTTGATCTTTTAAGAATATATTATGATTACCGTAGAGCATGATAAAACGATTTGCCTCATAAAAGGCTTTAAGTAAGGCGAAAATATCAGTATGAGCAGTACGAATATATTGAAAATGTTTATATTCCCAGAGTTCATCGCCATCTCCTACTTCAATATAAGTATACCCTTTATTATAATAGTACTTAAGGGCACAGAGCATAAGCGTTTGATTGCGTGCGAATTCATCAGAGATACTATCATCTCCTCTATGAAGGTCACTAAAGAAAATAAACTTAGAATGCTCATCAAAGTGTTTGATAGGTGCGCGGCAATAAGTTTCAGTTAGCCTTTGATTTGTAAACATAGCGTGGACTCCTAACTTTTAAAGCGTAATATAGAAGTGTAGACTATAAATTAAAATCTATATTCTAGTAAAAATTATAACCAAATTGTTATAAATTACTCTTTGGAAAAAGTAGGTGGAAAACAAAAAGACGTAGCAGATGCTACGTCTTTTTTGTTTAGAAGCCAATGCAATTTGTTAAAGTTGCACCAGTAATATTATTTGAACCATTAATTGAAGTACAGTTATTTAAAATAGCTTTACCAAATGTTACTGTGTAACCTAAAGCAGATGGTTTACCTGTTAGAGGCCAGTTGAAGTTTTTGCCTTTATTGCTATCACCTGTACATCTAATCATTGTAACAACACCATTTTGATTGTTACGGTCAAAACCATTTTTTAAGTTTCCTTTTGCACTACAATCTGTAAGTTTGTGAGGAAGTGGATCAAGATGCGCTGCTGTGCCAGATGTTTTATTATCTACACCACCAAGTTTGAAGCCGTTTCCATCACCTTTAATACCATTACATTCACCGTTATAGTTTGCTTTACAGTTAACAAATGTTACTGCGCCATGTGCTGCATATAAATCCCAACCATCATCAGAGTTATACTCAGCTGTACATCCTTCAAAGTAGTTACCTTCTCCAGAATGTAATTTTACAGCAAAACCATCAGCATTTTCGCCTTTTGCATCTGCATTGTGGTGAGAGTAGCAGTTATAGAATTTATTATAAGCGCCACCATTTGATACTTGGACACCAGCATCTTTATTGTATGCTGTTTCTACATTATAGAAAGTGTTGTTTGAACCAGTAATATAAATACCATTATCAGCTGCATTAATGATTTTAATGTCACGAAGTGTTGAGCCGTTTGTAGCAATTACAATACCACGATTACTTCCAGATGTCTGAGAGAAGTCGATTACGGCATTATTTTGCCCTTTAAGTGTTACACCAGCTGGTAGGTTAACTGTACCAGATTTAACAGTACCATTTACAATAATCGTTGTACCAGATTTAGCTTGTGAAATGGCTGAAGATAAGCTTGTGCCACCATTTGAAACAACGATTGTATTACCTAATGATGAACCAGAATCTGAACCAGAATCTGAACCAGAGCCAGAACCAGAACTTGATGAATTGTCATCTACTTGAATTTTGAAAATATTAATGCCACTACCACTTGAGTAAAGATAAACATAGCCTTTGCTACCTGTGTAGTTATAAGATTGCGTTGCAAGACTTGTACCTGCACTTAAAGTAGTCAGTTTAGAACCACTACTATTAGCCACAACAAGACTTCTTGTAGAAGAACCAGAAGACATAAGCGTTACCTTAATAGTACTTGCACCATTTACAGGAACTTTAACGGCTCTATAAGATGTAGAACCGCCACCGCCTAGTGCTAAAGCATATGTATAGCTTGTGCCATTAAGCGTCTGAGAGTTAGCTATAACAGACATTGTTTTTGAACTTGTTGCAATAAGTCCAAGGTTATCTACTGTTATAGAAGATGAAATTGTACCTAGATTTTTAAAGTTTGTGTCCTTAAAATTCCAGGAAGCACTTGCAGCTAAAAGTGTTGTTGGTGAAATTAATACTGAAAATACTACTGCAAAGCTTAAAAATGTTGAAAAAAGTCTTTTCAAATTCTTTACCATAAATATTGCTCCTTTACATTATATTTTTGATAGCATATTAGCTAATCATAAAGAAAAAAAATTACAAAAAAATATTAATAATTTTTTTTATATTTATATATTACAGTTTAGTGTGTAGTAAATAAATATAAAAAGTGCTATAAAAAAATGCGTTTCCTTTGGTAGAAAATACAATAAAATGTGAATTGTATGTAGAAAGTATAAGTGTTGAGTTGAAAATAAATAAGATGAAAAGAATTTTAATTGAGTTTTTGTGATATTTATACAAAGATGTCTGGTTAGAAAAATCAAAAATATATTTAGAAATATGAAAGAAAATAAAAAGTTTCTTAATAATATTGTTAAAATGTACTGAGAATGAAATATATAGTTTGGGTTTACAATAAATAAACTAAAAAAACAAAATATTAAATAAATATACATGAATGGCAATAAAAAATATATAATATATAAAATTTTATGATATAATATATACAATTTGAGACTAATAGCTCATAACAGAGGAGTAGAAATAAGAATTTTGGAGGATATATGAGAATGGAGAGTAAATCTAAGAAAGTATTGATTATTGGTTCAGGCCCTATTATTATAGGACAAGCATGTGAATTTGATTATTCAGGAACGCAAGCATGTAAAGCATTACGTCAATTAGGATATGAAATTGTACTTGTAAACTCAAATCCTGCAACAATTATGACAGACCCAGAGATTGCGGATGTAACTTATATTGAACCACTTAATGCAAAACGTCTTGAAGAGATTATTGAAAAAGAACGTCCTGACTGTTTATTACCTAATTTAGGCGGACAATCAGGTCTTAACTTATGTTCAGAACTTGATAAGCTAGGCATCTTAAAGAAATATAATGTAGAAGTTATTGGGGTACAAGTAGATGCCATTGAACGTGGTGAAGACCGCATTGAATTTAAACATATGATGAATAAGCTTGGTATTGAAATGGCAAGAAGTGAAGTAGCGTATAGTGTAGATGAAGCCTTAGCCATTGCAGATAAGTTAGGATATCCTGTCGTACTTCGCCCAGCCTATACAATGGGCGGCGCAGGTGGCGGCCTTGTCTATAATAAAGATGAACTACGTACAGTATGTGCAAGAGGGCTTCAAGCCAGTCTTGTAGGGCAGGTTTTAGTAGAAGAATCGATATTAGGTTGGGAAGAACTTGAATTAGAAGTTGTACGTGATAAAGAAGGTAATATGATAACAGTATGTTTCATTGAAAATATTGACCCACTAGGTGTACATACAGGGGATTCTTTCTGTTCAGCACCTATGCTCACTATTTCAGAGGAAGTACAACAAGAACTTCAACGTCAAGCCTATAAGATTGTAGAGGCGATTGAGGTAATCGGTGGAACCAATGTACAGTTTGCGCGTCACACAGAAACTGGGCGTATTATTGTCATTGAAATTAATCCAAGAACTTCTCGTTCATCAGCATTAGCTTCTAAAGCAACTGGCTTTCCTATTGCATTAGTATCGGCTATGCTTGCAACAGGATTGACGCTAAAAGATATTCCATGTGGCAAATATGGGACATTAGACAAATATAAACCAGATGGGGATTATGTGGTAATTAAGTTTGCACGTTGGGCCTTTGAGAAATTCAAAAATGCAGAAGATAAGCTTGGTACACAGATGCGTGCCGTAGGGGAAGTTATGAGTATCGGAAAAACATATAAAGAAGCTTTCCAAAAGGCGATTCGTAGTCTTGAAACAGGCCGCTATGGCTTAGGATTTGCAAAAGATTTTAATCATAAGACAAAAGAGGAACTGCTTCAAATGTTACATATTCCTACGAGTGAAAGACAATTCATTATGTATGAAGCCTTAAGAAAAGGGGCGACAGTGGAAGAACTGTTTGAACTCACTAAAATTAAGCCTTATTTTATAGAACAAATGAAAGAACTTGTAGAAGAAGAAAATCAGCTTATAAGCATGAAGGGACAAGTACCTAATAAGGAAATACTTTTAAAAGCAAAACAAGATGGTTTCTCAGATCGTTACTTGGCCAAAGTATTAGAGGTAACAGAAACACAGTTACGTGAAAAACGTTTAAGTTATGGCATCAAAGAAGCTTGGGAAGGTGTACATGTAAGTGGCACACCAGATGCAGCATATTATTACTCTAGCTATAATATCGAAGATCAGTCAAAAGTCAGCACAGATAAACCTAAAATTATGATTTTAGGCAGTGGACCTAATCGTATTGGTCAAGGAATTGAATTTGACTATTGCTGCGTACATGCAGCCAAGGCATTAAGAGAGTTAGGTTTTGAAACAATCATGATTAACTGTAATCCAGAAACAGTAAGTACAGACTATGATACATCTGATAAGCTTTACTTTGAACCGCTTACATTAGAAGATGTACTAAGTATTCATGAAAAGGAAAAACCACTGGGTGTCATTGCTCAATTTGGCGGTCAAACACCTTTAAATTTAGCAGCTGATTTAAAAGCAGCAGGTGTTAATATATTAGGAACATCTCCTGAAACAATTGACTTTGCAGAGGATAGAGATTTATTTAGAGAAATGATGAATAAACTTAATATTCCTATGCCAGAGTCTGGCATGGCAGTTAATGTAGAAGAAGCATTAGAGATTGCAAGCCGTATCGGCTATCCAGTCATGGTAAGACCATCTTATGTACTTGGTGGACGCGGGATGGAAGTAGTCCATGAGCCTAAGAGTTTAGAAATTTATATGAAGGCCGCTGTAGGTGTGACACCAGATCGCCCAATTTTAATTGATAGATTTTTACACAATGCCACAGAATGTGAAGCAGATGCTATTAGTGATGGTGAAAACGTATTTGTACCAGCTGTTATGGAGCATATTGAACTTGCAGGCATTCACTCAGGAGATTCAGCATGTATCTTACCATCACTGAACATCTCTGATAAAAACGTGCAAATCATTAAAGAGTATACAAAGAAAATTGCAAAGGAAATGAATGTACGTGGTCTTATGAATATGCAATATGCCATTGAGGACGACAAAGTATATGTTTTAGAAGCAAACCCTCGTGCATCACGTACGGTGCCACTTGTTTCAAAAGTATGCAATATCAAGATGGTGAAATATGCTACAGACATTATTACAAGCGAGCTGACAGGACGTCCATCACCAGTACCTAGTTTAAAGGATAAGAAGTTTAAGCATCATGGGGTAAAAGAAGCTGTATTTCCATTTAATATGTTCCAAGAAGTTGACCCAATTTTAGGACCAGAAATGCGTTCGACTGGGGAAGTACTTGGTATTTCAGATAACTTCGGTGAAGCTTATTACAAAGCACAGGAAGCTACACAGACTAAGATTGCACTTGAAGGCACTGTACTTATTAGTGTAAGTGACAGAGATAAAGGTGAAGTAGTAGAAGTTGCAAAAGGATTTGCGGCGTGCGGCTTTAAAATTATTGCCACAGGAGGGACAGCTGACCTTTTAAATGCAAATGGCATTAAAGCAGAGCGAATTTTTAAATTACAACAAGGTCGCCCAAATATTTTAGATGCCATTACGAATAATGAAGTAGATATTGTAATTAATACGCCAAATGATAAAACTGGGGCTGATGATGATAGCTATATTCGTAAAGCCGCTATACGTAAACGTGTCTTCTATGTCACAACAATGGCGGGCGCTAGAGCAACAGTTGAAGGAATTAAGGCTGTAAAAAGCGGAAAAGGTAAAACGATTAAATCATTACAAGAATTCCATAGTGAGATAGAGGCGTGATAGAAGCAAGATAGAAGTGTAAAGAAAAGTTAATAAGGTAGGTCATTATATTACTTTATAAAGAATATAATGACCTATTTTTGTTTTTAGAAAGTAATGTTTATTTGAGAGAGAGATTGCTATAATGGAATAGATAATATAAAAAATTAATTTAATTAAGTGAGGAGGATTTAGGTGGCCAGAGATTTTACTTATGATATGACAAAGGGGAATCCAACGAAGTTACTCATTAAGTTTTCACTGCCTATGTTGGTAGGTAATTTATTTCAACAGTTTTATAATATGGTAGATGCCATGATTGTAGGGCGATTTGTAGGGGCAAATGCATTAGGAGCAGTAGGTGCTACGGGCTCAATTACCTTCTTGTTTTTTTCATTAACATTTGGGTTAAGTGCCGGTATTGGGATTGTAATTTCACAGCTTTTCGGAGCAGCACAAATGAAACGGGTGAAAGAGGCAATTAGTACGGCCATGTATGTCATGGTATTTAGTTCACTTCTGATGGGGATTCTGGGAATTGTTTTAGCAAGACCGATTATGAGTGCGTTGCAGACACCTCCTGAAATGCTAGAAGATGCTATTTTATATATGCGCATTACCTGTGCAGGTATGCTGGCAGTGGGGCTATATAATGGTTTTGCTTCTATTTTGCGTGCTTTGGGAGATTCAGTGACGCCGCTGATTTTTCTAAGTGTGGCATGTGTATTAAATGTGGGGCTAGATTATGTATTTGTCGTAAACTTTGGTTGGGGCGTGCTAGGTGTAGGTGTTGCTACCATTATTGCACAAGCCGTGGCAGCTATTGGATGCGTTGTTTTTGCAAGGCGACACAATGAATTATTCCGTATACCACTAAGAGAAATTGTAGTACATAAGGATTTATTAAAAAGAAGCTTAGGACTGGGCATTCCGGTAGCACTTCAAAATTCCATGATTGCTATATCTTGCGTATTTTTACAATGGGTCATTAATGGATTTGGGCCAGTCACGGTAGCTGCTTTTACTGTGGAAAATCGTTTTGAGCAGTTAGTGCAACAGCCATTTAATTCTTTAGGTGCAGCACTTGCTACTTATACAGGACAAAATATGGGGGCAGGTCAAATTGAGCGAGTGAAGAAAGGCTTTTGGGCAGGAACGCGTATTAGTACATTTTTCAGTTTAATGATGCTGCCTCTTAACTGGGTCTTTGCAGAAGATATTATGAAATGGTTTACGAGCGATGAGGCAGTTATTGCAGCAGGTGCACAAGGTATCCAGATTGTATGCCTTTTCTATGCGGCACTAGGGATGATTTATGTGACGCGTAATGTATTAAATGGCGCAGGGGATGCAAACTTTGCGATGCTTTCAGGATTTGTAGAAGTAGGTGGGCGTGTCGGTTTTGCAAAACCGCTGAGTATGATTCCAGCAGTAGGCTCACTTAGTATATGGTTTACAACAGGACTTACATGGACTATTACCGCCCTTATCAGTTGTATACGTTATGGTCAAGGAAAGTGGAAGATAAAGGGGCTTACTACGAAAATAGAAAGTAAACAAATAGAAGTGTAGCAATAGCTACTGTTTTAAATGATAGAATATGCTAAAATAGTGTGATGTATTCAAAGTTAAAAATGTGAAACTTTTCACAGGTTACTTGAAAACGTGATATATATTACAGAAAAAATAAATGGACTTGAATATACTAAAGATAGTAGAATTTTTAACAATCATAGTAAGAGGAATACTAGATTTAAAGGCAATAATCCTGTAAAGGTACAAATAGATTTAAGATAAATACATATACTATTATTAATTACAAAATAATGGTAGAACGCAAGGAGGTATGACGTAATGAAACAAATTCGCACAGAAGATGCAGTCGGGCACGTACTTTGTCATGATATTACACAGATTGTAAAAGACGTTAAAAAAGGTGTAGCCTTTAAAAAGGGGCATGTGGTGACAAAAGAAGATATTCCAGTACTGCTTTCTATTGGAAAAGAGCATCTTTATATTTGGGAAAAAGATGACAATATGCTTCATGAAAATGAGGCGGCAGAAATTTTATATGGGATTTGTCATAATGAGAATATTGCACCTTCAGAGGTAAAGGAAGGGAAGATTGAAGCAATCGCTCAGTGTGATGGCGTATTCAAGGTAGATGTAGAAAGACTTATGGATATCAATAGCATTGACCGTGTAATGATTGCAACAAGACATAATAATTTTCCAGTTAAAAAGGGAGATACATTGGCTGGGACAAGAGTTATTCCGTTACTTATTGAAAAAGAAACAATGGAAGAAGTAAAAAAAGCAGCTGGCGATAAGCCACTTTTAAGCTTAGTGCCATATATTCATAAAAAAGTAGGGATTGTAACAACTGGCAGTGAAGTTTATAAAGGCCGTATTAAGGATGCATTTGGCCCTGTTATCCGTCAAAAACTTAAGCCATTTGGCGTAGAAATTTTAGGACAAGAAATCGTAGATGATAAGCAGGAAATGATTACAGCAGCTATTGAAGGCTTCTTAGCAAAAGGGGCAGATATGATAGTTTGTACAGGCGGCATGAGCGTAGACCCAGATGATGTCACACCAAGTGCAATTAAAGAAACAGGGGCAGAGATTATTTCTTATGGTGCACCAGTACTTCCAGGGGCAATGTTCTTGCTTTCATATAAAGGAGATATTCCGATTATGGGATTACCAGGTTGTGTAATGTATGCAGGGGCTACGGTATTTGACCTTGTATTACCAAGAGTAATGACTGGTGAGAAGTTAAGTAAAAGGGATTTGGTTAAATTAGGACATGGCGGCCTATGTACAGGATGCAAGCCTTGTCATTATCCACATTGTCATTTTGGAAAAGGAGAATAAACATGGTCAATATAAGCCTAGAAGATGCAAAAGACATACTACTTGAAAAAGTAAAGGGCATAGTTGGCTTTGAAGAAGTTACATTAGAAGAAGCAAATGGACGTATTTTAAATGAAGATATTTATGCACCGATTAATAATCCGCCTTTTGACCGTTCACCTTTAGATGGTTATGCCTTTATGGCAGAGAGTAGCATAGGGGCTAGCAAAGAAACACCAGTTACATTAAAAGTAATAGGCGAGGTATGTGCAGGTGATTACTTTGAGGGTGAAGTAAAGCAAGGAGAAGCTGTTCGCATTATGACAGGTGCACCTATTCCAAAAGGGTGTGATTGTGTCCTGCGTCAAGAGGAGACAGATTATGGTGAAAGCAGTGTAGCTATTTATACGCAGCTTAAGCCTTTTGAGAACTATTGCTTTACAGGTGAAGATATTAAAGAAGGAACATTACTTTTAAAATGTGGTGAGAAATTAAATGCCATTACATTAGGCATTTTAAGTAGTATGGGGATTTGTAAAGTTAAAGTAAAGGCAAAACCTAAAATGCTACTTTTATGTACAGGTGATGAGCTCATGGAAGCAGGCACGCCATTATTGCCTGGGAAAATTTATAATAGCAATGGCATGATGATGAGTACTTTAGGTAAAACATTAGGCATGGATATTATTTGGATTAAAACTTGTGAAGATACAGCGGCGGCAGTAGCTGAGCAAATTGCGCATTATATAAATCGTGTAGCGCTTATCGTAACCACAGGCGGAGTGTCTGTAGGTAAGAAAGATATTATGCATGAAGTCATAGAAAGACTAGGGGCTAAGCGTTTGTTTTGGCGCGTAGCAATTCAGCCGGGGACACCAGTACTTGGAAGCCTTATAAATGATAAATTAATGATTAGCTTGTCAGGAAATCCATTTGCAGCACTTGTAAATTTTGAACTGCTGGTAAGGCCTGTATGTAGTAAGATTTTAGGCGATAGCGAAATTTTAAACATAGCATGTACAGGTATAATGGCGAGTGAGTTTAATAAAAAAAGTAAAAAAAGACGTTTTATTCGAGGCACTTATAAAGATGGTAAGGTGTACTTAAATCATCACAATCATGCGTCAGGTGCATTATATACAATGAGTTTATGCAATTGTCTCATTGATATTCCAGCCGGAACAGAGAAGTTAGCTATGGGTGAAACTGTAAAGGTGATTTTATTACGCGATAGATTGTAAAAGGATGAGGGAAGAATAATTAGGTGTGTTTGAGGAGCAGCTTATGTTAGATAAACAAAATAGAAGAATTGACTATTTAAGAATATCTGTTACAGATCATTGTAACTTTAAATGTACGTATTGTATGCCAGAAGAGGGCATACAATGTATGCCAAATGAAGCACGCTTAAGCTTTGAAGAAATCCTTAAGATATGTCGTAGCGGGGCGAAGCTCGGCATTTCTAAGATTAAAATTACAGGTGGAGAGCCTCTTGTAAGAAAAGATTTACATGTTTTAATTAAGCAAATTAAAGAAATTCCTGGTATTGATGAAGTGACTTTAACGACTAATGGCTTTTTATTAGAGGAAAAAATTGAGGCGCTTGTAGATGCGGGGTTAGACCGCATTAATATTAGTTTAGATACATTAAAACATGAACGTTTTAAGGAGATTACACGCGTTGATGGACTGGATAAGGTATTAGCAGGTATTCATAAAGCCATGACATATCCATTAAAAAGTGTGAAGCTTAATTGTTTGGTAGCAAAGAATTTTAATGAAGATGAAATCTGTGACTTAGCAAGACTGACTATGTCAGGAAGGGTAAGTGTTAGATTTATTGAGCTTATGCCTATTGGCCTTGGCCCACAGCTTAAGCCACTTTCTAAACAAGAAATTAAAAAACAATTAGAAGCGGAATTTGGACCATTAAAACCTTATGATGGCAAGATGGGGAATGGCCCAGCTAAATATTATGAAATTGATGGATTTAAAGGTAAAATCGGCTTTATTAGCGCAGTAAGTGAATGTTTCTGTGAAGAATGTAATCGTATTCGTCTGACAGCGGATGGCTTCTTGAAATTGTGCTTACATTCCAAAGATGGTGTGGATTTAAAGCGTTTGGTAAGAGCAGGCATCACTGAAGAAAAGTTAACACAGGTAATAAGTGATGCAACAGCAGGCAAACCGGTACAACATCATTTTAACGACTTAGAAATTGATAATATAGAAGATAAAATAATGGCGCAAATAGGAGGCTAAGATGGGAAAAGTATTAGCAATATGTATTAGTGAAAAACGTGGGACACAAAAGGTAAAAATAGAAGAAGCAAATTTTATTGAGGATTTTGGAATTGAGAATGATGCACATGCAGGGAAATGGCATCGTCAAGTGAGCTTAATTTCAAATGAGAAAATTGAAGAATTCAAAGCAAGGGGTGGCCAGGTGCATCCGGGAGCCTTTGGGGAAAATCTTATTGTAGAAGGCTATGATTTTAGAAATGTACCAGTTGGCACAATCTTTAAATGTAATGAGGTAGAGCTTGAAATCACACAAATTGGTAAACAGTGTCATCAGCATTGCCAGATTTATTATCAAGTAGGTGATTGCATTATGCCTAGAGAAGGCGTATTTGCGCGTGTCTTAAAAGGTGGCACAATTAAAGTGGGCGATGAAATGGAGATTAAACAAAATGATTAGAGTTGGTATTATCACAGCGAGTGATAAAGGTTCAAAGGGTGAAAGAGAAGACCAAAGTGGTAAAGTCATTCAAGAGATGGTGGAAGAAAAAGGCTTTAAGGTAGTCGAATATGTGATTTTACCTGATGAAAGGGCACAGCTTTCAGAAATGATGAAAACTTGGTGTGATGAAAAACGTGTGGACCTAATTTTAACAACAGGTGGCACAGGGTTTTCAAAGAGAGATTGTACACCAGAAGCTACATTAGATATCGTAGAAAAGCAGGTACCAGGTATTCCAGAAGCTATGCGTTACTATAGCCTTCAGATTACGCCACGTGCGATGTTGAGTCGTAGTGCAGCGGGGATTCGAAAGGATACATTAATTATTAATCTGCCAGGTAGTCCTAAAGCTGTAAGAGAAAACTTAGAAAGCATTATGGGAAGTCTACAACATGGTATTGAAATATTAATAGGAAGCGCATCGGAATGTGCCATGCCAGATCATAAATAAAGATATTATGATATAAATCCTATAGGGCGTGTTCAATGGACAAAGACAATGTGCTATACGAGTTAAAAAATGATTCATACGACCTTAAAAAGGAAGTGTTACGAAATGATTTGACGAATTTCGCAACACTTCCTTTTTGTTTTCTTTACTTTTAAAATAATTTCATATTCATAAGTGATAGAGAAAACAATTGAAAACTTGAAATATACCACAAAACTATGAGTAACTAAATTTTATAAATGTGAAATCTATATAGCTATTTATTATGTTTTATAGAGAAATCAACTATAAATCTAAATGATACATCAGATAAACAGTTTTCTTTATAGATTTTGCAAATATGAATCTATAAATATACGTAGATAAGTATTTATGTTATTATTGTAAGAAAAGATATTATTTTTTTAATATTCATAGTGGGGTGATTACATGAAAAGATATATTTATTATTGTCCAAAATGTGGCTTTTTAGGCAGTGCAGTGCATGAGAATGAAGAAGAACTGCAACTATGTAGTGAATGCAGTACATCTATGTATAATACAAAAATAGAAAAAGAAATGTGGGATGGCTACACAAAGGAAGAGAAACACGCATTAAAAATTAAATTTGATGAGGCCATCAAGAAATCTCATTTTTATAGAACTGGTATCGATTTTGAACGCATGATGAATGAGTTAGAGATTCAGACACATCACTTAGAAGTAATCATGTATGTCGGCTTGGTCGTTATAGCACTACTCATTTTAATACTCTGCAAGATGATTGCATAGTAGGCTATTGAAGTGGGTGAGTATATGAAAAAGAATATGTTTAAAGAACGGATACTATATGGCATTTTGACGCTAAGCATTATGATATTAGGTCTTGCCTCTAGAAAGTTAGGTACATATTTGCCAGAATTTATAAGGCTTTATGCAGGGGACACATTATGGGCAATGATGGTATATTTCGGGCTACGCTTTTTATCACCGCCTATGAAGGTGTATAAAGCGGTGTGTATTGCACTGCTATTTAGCTTTGGAATTGAAATTTCTCAGCTTTATCAGGCGCAGTGGATTAATCATATTCGGGAGACAACATTTGGGGCCTTAGTTCTAGGTAGAGGATTTTTATGGTCAGATTTAATCTGCTATACAGTAGGAATTATTTTAGGAGGCGGGATAAACATTAGTTTAAGTCTCATAAGAAATCAAATAAGGATACATCAAAAGGATACTAAAATTAGATTAGTAGAATAGATGATGTTCACTAAAAATACACTTTAAGTAAAGAGGTATCGTGAAACTATAAATAGTTTCACGATACCTCTATTTTTGAATCTAAGGATTCTCTTGTATTGCAGTATTAAATATATTATCTGTCAAGCAATGATACATATAATATTGAGAAAATAAAGATAAAATGGTAAAATATAGTAAAACATTTATTAAACAAGAGAAGATAGGATGGGGAGAAAATGGTACGAAAGGGAATGAGAAGGTTAATTTGTATACTTACGTTAGGCATAACGAGTTCAATGTTAGCAGTACCAACGATGACAGAGTCTATTATGGCAGAACCTGAAATAGCTGCAGAAGGTGCTATTTTGATTGAGCCAAAGACAAATACAATATTGTATGAGAAAAATGCGCACGAGGCGCTTTATCCGGCTAGTATTACGAAGATTTTAACAGCACTTATTGTATCAGAGGAATTAGATGATGATGCGATTATTACAAAGTCTCAGGCATGTATAGAAAATGTGCCAGGAGATAGCAGCCAAATAGGCTTAGAGGTGGGAGATAGTTATACTAAAAAAGAAGGCTTATATGGCCTACTTTTGGGGTCTGATAACTTCATTGCTTATGATTTGGCATGTAGTACGGCAGGAGATATTTCAAATTTTGCAGCTCAGATGAATGCTAAAGCACAAAGCTTAGGGGCTTATGAATCTCATTTTGTAAATCCTCATGGCTATCATGACCCTGCGCATTATACGACACCTTATGATATGGCACAAATTGCAAGAGGTGCTTTTGATGACCCTTTAGTTGAAGAGATAGCAGGAACTGCGCGGCATACTTTTAATATCTATAATAAAGGAACGAGTTTCCAGATAACTAATTCCTCTAGGTTACTTAAGCGTGAAACACCTTATTATAATTCACATGTAGTTGCTTGTAAGACAGGCTTTCATGATGATGCGAAGCAGACGTTAGTGGCGAAAGCAGTATATGACAATATTGAACTTATTGCAGTAGTAATGAAAGATAGCACACCTACTCAGTATGAAGATATTAATAAACTGTTTGAATATGGTAGAGAAAATTTTAGCTTAAGAGAAGTGGATGGCACGTATATATTAGATAACAAATCTATTTCTATGGCAATGCAGCAGGCGGTTTTACACTTTGAAGAAAGAGGATGGGTAAGTCGAGGTGAAGATTTCCAAAAGCCGATTCGAACAAGACAGTTGGCATGCATTTTAAAAAGAATAGGTAAAAATTATCCAGAGTCATATGTAGATGAAATTATAGGGCTTATGGGGCTAGAAGAAGATGATTATGTCACTAAGGATCAGTTAGCAACAATCATTATGTTTTTAGATGATAAATGGCATCAAGGCACTAAATGTATAGAAACAGAAATTTTAAAGGAAAGAGAGTTATTCTGTAAAAAGGGTGAAATTTGTATTGGGCAAACTATAGATATTTTATATCAGGTGGTTTTATAATCCTATTATGTAAACTCTTATAGCTGTCGATATTATAGAGAAACCAAGTAAAACCTTGAAATATACATGTAGGTAAAGAGGTTTCTCA